>NZ_LGYY01000212.1:0-1176 GCF_001308045.1 Shewanella sp. Sh95 | reverse complement strand
TTGGAGGTACTCAGGCGGCCTGATTATCAAATCACGGAGAAAGAATTGCTGGCGGCCTGGGTATTATTCGCCAATCAGTTGCTCAAATATGGCTATGCTATGGCTGATTTATGAGGGGATCCTTCAGAACTATGTGTGTCTTTGCCGTTCTCATAAGGTAAACACACATTTGCACAAATACATGATAAAACTCAAAGGAGACTCATGTGATCGAATGTTTATACGTAGAAAACAAAACTATATGTACTACATTGGATTATGAGAATGATCCTGATAAATATCGTGGCTTAATTTATTGTTTGGAGTGCAATAGTAAGGCTTGGTTTATAAAAGGTTATAAAACAGACAAAATTGATCGTATGGCATGTTTTGCTGCTCATCACAAAGAAAATTGCAATGCAGCTACTGTTGAAATAGGTTCGGATGATAGTGACGAATTAGAAGCAAATGACCAACAAAATAGCTCGGATATTCGAGTTGATTTAGATAAGACTGTCAATGCCTCTATTTATGTTTCTCAACCTAATGATAAGCATGGTGATGAAGAATCTGATTGGAGAACAAATAAACAGAAAAAACCGTTGGGAAACGCATCTGGATTTCCATTAAATAAGTCTTTAAGACAGATTTTAACTAATCTATGCCGTAATCCAAATTACGCAGACAAAGGCCAAACAATTACCATCGTGGCTGATTCTGGGCGTGTAATTTTAAGTGGTGAACTTCAAGCTAATTTAGTTAAGCTTGAGAATATTACTAAAGATCACGTTGGACGCCAGTGTATATTTTGGGGAACTATTAACAATTTAAATGTTGATAAAAAAGGGATTTTATGGCTCAACTACGGAGATTATCGCAAAGAGCCAAGTGTGAAATTTTCTCCAAGTCTTAAAGATCAACTTCTGAAAAATTTTAAAATTAAAGACGTTTCAGAATTAGATGGTTCAGATGTAATTGTTGTTGGTAATGTTGGTTTTTCACCCAATGGAAAAGCAATTGTTCAAACTGGCTTCACCAAATACATTTCGTTTAGGCGAGTCGAGGTAAAACCGTCATTCCGCACCTAATTTTCGATTTAAAAAACTTGACGGCGATCGGTCATTCTGATCTATTACTCTCTTTTGCAGGTAATTCATCATGGCCGCTCCCGCTATCTCTATCCGTAACCTCGACCAC
>NZ_LGYY01000055.1:0-1179 GCF_001308045.1 Shewanella sp. Sh95 | reverse complement strand
TAGGATATTGGCTTCGCGCATCTTGTTGTCCAAGTGTAGTTTTTAGCGAAACCATTTGATCATGCAACAAGATGCGCTTCCACCCTAATTTGATGATTTATTTGTAAATCATCAGGGGATTCTTCAGTACTCAGCTTATAGCCTACTTCATTGCCGATTTTATATAGACATCGAAGCGGTTTTTCTTAGTTTCGATAACCATGCTGGGCTTAACGCCGGCGAGGTCTTCGGCATAATCGGGGCGCTTCACCACAACACGCTTACGGGCTAGGGCCATGGCGGGGGCGAGCAAACCATCGGCGTCAAGATCCGCGCCGACTAAGGTTTGGAAGACTCGCATTTCTTTTTTTACTAAGGCTGATTTGTCGCGGTGGGGGTACATAGGGTCGAGGTAGACGACATCGACCTCTTGCTCCAATTTGGCGAGTGCTTCGAGGCTAGAACCATGGAAAAGCTGCATACGTTCACGCATCCAATCGCCGATTTCGGCATCTTGATAGGCGCGGCGTAGGCCGTCTTCTAATAATGCGGCTACTACAGGATGGCGCTCTACCATAGTCACGGTGCAGCCTAAACTTGCCAGCACAAAGGCATCGCGGCCGAGGCCCGCAGTACCATCGACCACTTTTGGTGTAACGCCCTGCTTTAACCCAACAGCCTTGGCAATCGACTGACCACGACCGCCACCAAACTTGCGTCTATGGGCAACCGCGCCTGTCACAAAATCCACCACTATGCCATCGAGCTTAGGCTCATCACGCTTATGTAGCGTCAAGGTGTCTGATTCAAAACGCAATTCAAATGGCGCATCGACATCAAAAACCAGTTGCCAACGGGCACAAATGTCCACAAGTGTTGGAAATTGCTGATTAAAAAAGACTGGAATAGGCAAAGGGATCACTGTTTAACGGGTAGAAATTGCGGCCATTATGCCAAAGAACCGCCTTGATGAACATGCAAGCAAATCACCTTGTTTGCGAGTATTAAGTTGTTGGTCAATTTGTCTAACTGCTCCTATAAAAACTCAAACATCAATCACAATGTAATTGACTCCCGATTTCAGATAATAAGTGCGACATTCATGGAAAGGTGTAGAAGAGGAAGCCAACTGCTAAAAGTGGTACGCTCTTCTCGCCAAAGAAACAAGCAGTACTACCATGAATTATCAGCAGTTGACCG
>NZ_LGYY01000042.1:0-1196 GCF_001308045.1 Shewanella sp. Sh95 | reverse complement strand
TTGGAGGTACTCAGGCGGCCTGATTATCAAATCACGGAGAAAGAATTGCTGGCGGCCTGGGTATTATTCGCCAATCAGTTGCTCAAATATGGCTATGCTATGGCTGATTTATGAGGGGATCCTTCAGTGCTCAGCAAGCATCTCAAAAAAGAATTGAGCACTTAGATAAAAAAGTAATTCCCGGTAGTTTGTTGTTGATTCATTGCAAAAAAGAAAATAGCGACACTGATACTCTTGTTTTAGTAAAAATGGAACAAGAAGAGTTTGCCAACGTTATTAATTTTGAGCATCAATATGGTCTTTCCACTGAAAAAAAAGCACTTAACACAGCATTAATAACATTCGGACCAGACAACGATTGCAACATGCTGGTTTCAAGAGCCAATGCATTTTGGATTAATTTTTTAGACATTAGCCCTTTGAGGTCTAATAATATCAATACGGCCAATGCATTTAATGCTATAGATAAAAGCTTAAGAAAAGTAAAAAAGGATGGTTTTAAAGCAGACCACTTAGCGTTACGTAACCACCTAATCACTTACTTAAGAAATGCTGAAGGTAAATTGATTACATACACAGACTTAATCGATACCGTTTTTTCATCACATCAGTCTATAGATAGTCAATTCAAATCTACCGACCTCGTGAAAGAACTTCAAGAGTTGCCAAAGAAAAATAAAGGAAAACAAGCTTTTGACACCCACTTCGAAATTGATTTAGCTGATGTAAACGCAAGAAAACGCACAAACACTATTGATTTAACAGATAAAATTGAACTAAATCTAAAAGATGGTATAGAAAACTTGGAAGATACTATCACGGCACATGAAGTTGATGGCCGAAAGTGTATTATAATATTTACTGATGAAGGATTTAAATACTTCAAAAAAGATTAACTTGTGAGCATTAATCATTATGTTAAATGAATTGAGTAGCATTTGGAAAAGAACATATCTTGACTGGGAGTCGCTTACAGAAACTCTTTCATACTTTTCTGCCGTTGCTAAATATTCTTACCGCGAAGATGACAACGAAATTCTAGAAGAATTTTTACAGAAGTTTGCATCACCCGTCATTCCGCACCTAATTTTCGATTTAAAAAACTTGACGGCGATCGGTCATTCTGATCTATTACTCTCTTTTGCAGGTAATTCATCATGGCCGCTCCCGCTATCTCTATCCGTAACCTCGACCAC
>NZ_LGYY01000183.1:0-1200 GCF_001308045.1 Shewanella sp. Sh95 | reverse complement strand
TTGGAGGTACTCAGGCGGCCTGATTATCAAATCACGGAGAAAGAATTGCTGGCGGCCTGGGTATTATTCGCCAATCAGTTGCTCAAATATGGCTATGCTATGGCTGATTTATGAGGGGATCCTTCAGTGCTCAATACTCACCCGAGCAATATCGCCGCCAGCTGGCATAAAAATAGGGCGCGGCTATCGCCGCACCCTATGTCATAAAAGAGAGGATTTAAGGGATTTTTATAACAGGCATTAATCGGAGGCTTTTTGGCGATTCCGCTTATCCTGTCGCTTCTCTTTTAAGGTTTTCATCGGCGGTTTTTTCGCTTTTTCTTTACTCATGGAAAATACTCCTAACTAAAATGAGATTAAGTAAAGTCAAACTATCGAGTGTAGCGCCGCATTCTCACCGACAGTTAGTTCAAATTAATCTATCGATAAATTTGAATAATTTAAAGCATTCTGAGCGAGATAAAACACTTTGACCTCTTTATGGTTTCTACATAAGCGCTGCCATACTTAGTAAGTTTTTAAGAGGAGTAAGTGTTAGCTCTCTGCTATTAATTTATTTCGCGGCCAGTAAATAACTTCAAAATCGTATCCTCCAATATATTTTATGCCTGTGCTAGATGCCGCCGCAAATAGCGACCTAAAAGCATGTTGCCACTGAAATTTGAACATGCTTTATTCTAAAGTTGTTATTTTTGCCGTTAATTTTTAGGTTGTCTCTTGCTAAGGGAAATATCCTTCACCATAAACAGCACAGGTTTACCTAAAATATTTACCTCAGCATATTCTCCTTTGGTACGGCCCAGTAAGCTCACACCTAAATCGGAAATGACAGAGTAGCGACCCGCTCTTGGTTTGTGCCTAGGTGGGTATACCAGCTCTATACGATACTCCTGCTGATCCTGTTGATTAATGAGGAGGACTTCACGCCCAACGGTCACTTTATCTAGGGTTTCTTCACTTTTAAGTTGATCGAGCTTTGCTATCACCGCCGCCAGTGCGGTGGGGCGTAATGAGGCATTAAAACTGTTTTGCAAGTAATAGGTTTCTGTTTTCAACATAAAAGACTGAAATAGACCCGAATTCAACTGCGAAGTGCGACACTCGCCAATATCAAGCAGCCAATACCATTTCTTTAAAGACAATCGCTGGTTGCTTGAAATCTAAACACTTTTTCGGTCGATAATTTATCCGTGATAAAGC
>NZ_LGYY01000024.1:0-1228 GCF_001308045.1 Shewanella sp. Sh95 | reverse complement strand
CAGGGCGTTGCGACGTTAAGACGGCGTAAATTGCCGATGGACGCGATGATTTGGGCCGTTATCGGAATGGCTTTGTTCCGAGGGGAGTCTGTTCGGTCACTCATCAACAAACTCGACATTGTTTTGCCGCAAGAGATTGATTATGTTGCACGCAGCGCCGTGACTCAGGCGCGTAAACGATTGGGCAGTGAGGTTATTAGAGAAGTATTTAACCGCAGCGCCAATACCTGGCACGCGAGAGCTGAACATCCTCATTGGTGCGGTCTTAACTTGTATGGTGTTGACGGTGTCGTGTGGCGGACACCCGATAGTGTCCAAAATCAAGCCGCCTTTGCGCGTACCGCCAACGCTTCAGGCGAAGCGGCTTATCCGCAAATTCGCATGGTTTGCTTGATGGAATTAAGCAGCCATTTATTGGTCAACAGCGCCTTTGATTCGGTTGCCGAAAATGAAATGAACTTAGCGTCCCAGCTCATTCCTAGCATTCCCAATCACAGCCTAACCCTATTTGACCGAGGATTTTACTCGCTCGGCCTGCTGCACGCTTGGCAGCAAGCGCAACCTGATAGCCACTGGTTGTTGCCATTGAAGAAAGGCACTCAATATGAAGTAGTGCGAACGCTGGGGAAACATGACCAGTGGGTGAAACTCACCACGACACCTCAAGCCAGAAAGAAATGGCCGCAGCTCCCAGATACCCTTGAAGCGCGTTTATTGACTAAGACAGTGAAAGGTAAGTCAGTCGCCATTTTGACCTCGTTGACAGACCCGATGCGTTACCCCAGCGAAGACATCGTCGACTTATATGCCCATCGATGGGAAATCGAACTGGGCTATAGAGAGATGAAACAACATCTACTGGAGAGCCGTTTTACGCTCCGCAGTCAACTACCGGAGCTGGTGACTCAAGAGTTATGGGGCGTGCTACTGGCCTACAATCTCATTAGATATAAGATGTTGCTGATGGCTAAAAGCTTGCCATCGGTCCATCCCAATCAACTGAGTTTTCGGGATGCGGCGAGTTATATCATCTTCAAGTTGACACAACTGTCATCACAAACACCGGGGAATGTCCCGAGAGACGTATTGGATATAGAACGAAATGCACGGCAATTTAAGCTGGATGGTAAACGGGAAAGGGCATATCCACGAGTCCTTAAAATGAGCAAAAACAAGTTTCCGGTTAGACCAAAGAAAAATGCCGTTCACTCTTAAGTGAACGGCATTA
>NZ_LGYY01000258.1:0-1243 GCF_001308045.1 Shewanella sp. Sh95 | reverse complement strand
TGATCTGATCCAATACTTTTGGACACCACGCTAAGTGAGTAAAATGACTTAACGAGGTGAATATGACAACCCAAAAGACCCGCAAGACTCACACTGCTGAATTTAAAGCAGAAGCCCTTAAACTAGCCGAACGTGTCGGTGTTGCTGAAGCGGCTAGGCAACTCAAAATCTACGAATCACAACTTTATAACTGGCGCTCTGCCATTGAAAAGAAATCGACAACCAGCCAACGCGAAGCAGAACTTGCTGCTGAAGTTGCCAAGTTAAAACGCCAGTTAGCTGACCAAGCCGAGGATTTAGCCATCCTAAAAAAGGCGGCCACCTACTTCGCGAAGAATCAAAAGTAAACCGATTCGAATTTATGCTCGAACACCAGCACCAGTTCCGCCTAAAACCAATGGCGGCGGTGCTTGGCGTGACGCGAAGTGGGTATTATGCCTGGCGAAAATCAAGCAAAGAACCGAGTGCGCGCTTGCTCAAACAGCACAGCCGTGATGAGCAAATCAAAGCTTTTTTTGTCCAGAGCAAAGAGCGCTCAGGCGCTCGGCGTATTCAAGCCGACCTCGCGGAGGATGGGGAATGCGCTGATCTGAAAACCATTATGAACAGCATGACAAGGCAGAATTTAGTGGCTAAAGCTGCGCGTAAATTCAAAACCACAACCGATAGCGATCACCAGCTTCCGGTAGCGCCAAACCTATTGGAGCAGAACTTCGATACCACTGGCCCGAACCAAAAATGGGTCGGTGATATCACGTATCTGATGACAAGCGAAGGCTGGCTGTATCTGGCGGTGATTATTGATTTGTACTCGCGAGCTGTGATTGGCTGGTCAATGAATAATCGTATGACGGCTCAGTTGGCTTGTGATGCACTGACTATGGCATTGTTCCGCCGTGGGTTCCCGAAAAATGTAATTGTTCACAGCGACCGCGGTAGCCAATATTGTTCACATGCCTATCGAAATCTGATTGAAAAACATCAACTTACCCAAAGTATGAGCCGCAAAGCCTGCTGCTGGGACAATGCCTGTGCAGAGAGCTTCTTCCATTCACTGAAGGTTGAGGCGATTCAGTACGAGCCAATCATGGACCGGGAAACCATGCGACAGACCGTTTTTGAATACATAGAAGTTGATTACAACAAAACCAGAAGGCATAGTTCACTTGGCTATTTAAGCCCTGAGAATTTTGAACTGAAACACAGTGCTTAGTTAAGTGTCCAGAGTTAGCGGATCAGATCA
>NZ_LGYY01000009.1:0-1294 GCF_001308045.1 Shewanella sp. Sh95 | reverse complement strand
TAGGATATTGGCTTCGCGCATCTTGTTGTCCAAGTGTAGTTTTTAGCGAAACCATTTGATCATGCAACAAGATGCGCTTCCACCCTAATTTGATGATTTATTTGTAAATCATCAGGGGATTCTTCAGCACTCGGCACCTATCTTTAGAGCAACCTCAATAACTATTCGCTTGAACGTAAGCATAAAACAGATTATGTTGTTGATTTTAAATGACTGGTAAAGATTTCAATTTGAATATTTGTTCTAAGGAGAGAGCATGTTTTTTACATTACTGTTTATTACCTTTGCACTATCTATAACTGTTTCATTTCTGGTTGTTTCAATTTTTAAAAAACCATTAGGCGAAATATTTTCTCGAATTATTCAAGATTCAATCAGTGCCGCTTGGCAAAAATATATCATTTTTGCCACATATGTTGTGGGCATCTCTGGTGGCGTTAGGATTTATGATTTAGAGCGTTACATTACCGCTCGACATAAAGATGTAGAGATTCTTCAGTTAACACTAGAACGTTGGACTATTGAGATTTATCGGACGATTATTGAAACGTTGCAAAGTATTGCATGGATGTACCTTATCGTATTTATATTTGCCCTTATCGCATATGTCATTGTTAGAGGCTTTGAACATAAAAATACTAACAAGCAAGTGTGACATGGCTACCAAGCAGAAAATTAATCAATCGCAAATTAAAAATTTATATATTGCACGATTAAAAAGAATGTTTACGGTGATATTCATAGTCACGGCATATGTTCTTATCGTTCGCGGTGCTATCAGTTTTTTTCACCCAAAACTTGGTGAATTACTTCTATTGGCAGACTATCTAGCAGATAAAGATGCCATGATTTGGCTAGTGGTACACATATCAATGCCAACTTATGATTTTCTAACTCAATCGATATGGGGCAATTCAACCACATTTTATACTCTGCTTTTATGTGTATTCTTATTGGCTGTTTTTTTTACAAAAAATCGCACCATCAAAGACTCGAATAACCAATAAATCATTAGGTTAAATATCCCTATGAGCACTGAACTTATCCATGCAGTTAAAGCCAAGGATACACTTGCGGTTAAGCGCTGAAGAATCCCCTGATGATTTACAAATAAATCATCAAATTAGGGTGGAAGCGCATCTTGTTGCATGATCAAATGGTTTCGCCAAAAACTACACTTGGACAACAAGATGCGCGAAGCCAATATCCTACAACATTCTTTACACCAATACTGCCCAGAACTTCACCTAAAACGATTAAACAGCTTGATGCTGGCCTCTAAGGCACTGATTGA
>NZ_LGYY01000149.1:0-1339 GCF_001308045.1 Shewanella sp. Sh95 | reverse complement strand
CATATATGGACCCATCCGGTTTGCAAGACATTCGATAACGATTTTGAGAAGAGTTCATTGCACCCATATATCCGGCCTGTTATTGAGGGATCCCTCTGGCCCTGATGGATATCTGCTTCTACAGTCCTTATCATCCCTGCGGCTTCGTAATGAGCCTATGCCCGACTAAGGTTTTTAGTAGATCAGTCTGACTGTCTCATCATCAAATCAAGTGTCTTAGCAACTTGCTGGTTGGTTAATTATTCACGTTTATTGAATCTATTCAGTACTATACTGGAAGCCGATACTCTTCCTCACGCGCCGCGATAACCCATGCCATTCTCGCGAGTTTATTGGCGACGGCCACACAGGCTCGATTAAAACCTCGGCGCTCTGCTAACTGTATTGCCCAGCAGCTAAATTTATCCTGTTTATGACAACTGTGCTGCAACACCGCTCTGGCGCCGTGAATAAACAGGGTACGTAAATACGCATTTCCCCGCTTGCTTATCCCAAGGAGGTTATCTTTACCTCCGCTGCTGTGTTGCTTGGGAACCAAGCCACACCAAGCTGAAAAGTGTCTACCATTACTGAAGTCTTTACCCTCTCCAGCAGCCGCATAAAAGGCCGTAGCGGTGACGGGACCAATACCTGGGATAGTCTCTAAACGCTGGCAAATCACATTGTTTTTCGTTTCAGTGAGTACTTGGGTATCACAATCCTTAAGCCGTCTTTCTATATCTGTAAACTCTTCATATAACTGATAAAAAATTGTTCGACCTTTGGTAGTCAGCGCATTGGTTTCGTTAGTCAAAATCTCAGGAAACTGTACTTTAAAAGCCGATTTACTTTTGGCTATCACGATGCCGTATTCAGCTAACATACCTCGCACTTGGTTGATTAAGGCTGTTGATTGCTTAGTTAATCGTTCGCGCATTCGGTGGAGCAGTTGCACATCTTGCTGCTCGACGCTTTTGGGTTTTACAAACCGCATGTTGGGTCGCTGCGCAGCCTCCGCGATGGCTAAAGCATCATTGTAGTCATTTTTGTTACCTTGCCGAAAAGGCACGACAAATTGAGGAGCAATTAACTTGACGCTGTGGCCCAACAGCTCAAATTCTCTGGTCCAGTAATTTGCGCCACTACAGGCTTCCATCACAATCAGACAAGGCTCAATTTTCGCGATAAAGGGAAGCAAGTCTTTGCGTCTAAGCATTTTCTTTTTAATTAACTTGCCTGCTTTATCGACGCCAACAGCATGAAAAACAGACTTTGCGATATCTAAACCGATTGTAGTAATCTTCATAGGTGGACCCGTCCTCTTTCTGATGAGTTTTAGCGACTACATCGTGGCCCATTG
>NZ_LGYY01000141.1:0-1358 GCF_001308045.1 Shewanella sp. Sh95 | reverse complement strand
TAAATGGACCATGCCAATCCACAATTGGAGCCTTTGTTTATCTCAGTTAGCGATTTATTTTGAAGGACGTTTAGATAGCGTGCTGGAAATTTAAAAATTAGCCTGACACAGAATTTTGAACGCCCTCCAGGTTTAGGCAAAAAACAATGTGATCAAAACGGCTATCAGTTTCAAAATATTTTTGAAACTGACGGTTGGTTCAGCCATTGCAAATGCTTAGGGCCGAAACACGCCCTAGGTATTAAGTGAGGATATTTAGCGGTCAAAATAAACAATCTATTCGCGATCGAATCTAATGTGATGTGTTTCTATTTTATTGTTTATATGTGCTTTTTATCTTTTGTTGGCCGTTAGCAGTGTACAATAGCATTGTGAATGCATGATGTAGATCAATGATACTTGATAACAACGTTATCTCTCATGTCGCTAACGCTATTCCTTTGCTACATTTTGTTATGAAGCTTTAGTGACGGTTTCATTTGTTGGGAGGACGTGTGACAAGATTACTTATGTTGTTTATTACCTTCAGTTTATTACCCGTATCCTCTGGCTATGGAAAAGATCTGAAATTTGCTGTTGTGCCGAAATTTTATAGTGTTTTTTTTGATCAAAGTAAAACGGGCTGTATAGATGCCGCGGCTGAAATAAAAGGTGTGGAATGTGTATATCGAGGGCCAGAATCAAGCAGTGTTAGATTGCAAGACGAGGTCATAAACCAACTGATTGATGAAGGTATCGATGGGATTGCTGTCGCGGTTACGCAATCTAAGTATCTTTTTGAAAATAGCTTAAAAAGAGCTAAAGAAGCCGGTATTCCAATTGTCACCTATGATTCAGATTTTGATGCTTCCATCAACCAAGACCCCAAGAATTTTCGCTCAGCCTATATCGGTACAGACAATTTCGAATTGGGTAAATCATTAGGTGAACAATTAAAAAAATTACGGCCTAATGGTGGGACGCTTATCATGCAATCTGGGCGCCCTGATTCTCCCAATTTGAATTTAAGACTGATGGGGGTTCGCTCTGCGTTGTCGGGAAAAAAATACGATATTCCTCCAGGGAAATTACTTAATAACGAGCAGGGCTGGACAGAAGTGAGAGAACCTTTGTTTAATTTTGACCAACTTAGTCAAGCGGTTAAGCAGATGGAGTCTGTTATGAAAGGCAAGCCAGTGAAAGCAGACTCATTTATTGCTGTTGGTGGTTGGGCTCAAAATGATGCAGCGCTCTGAAGGATCCCCTCATAAATCAGCCATAGCATAGCCATATTTGAGCAACTGATTGGCGAATAATACCCAGGCCGCCAGCAATTCTTTCTCCGTGATTTGATAATCAGGCCGCCTGAGTACCTCCAA
>NZ_LGYY01000106.1:0-1402 GCF_001308045.1 Shewanella sp. Sh95 | reverse complement strand
GGGACGGTGCTGCACTCTGGGAACACGGACATCCGCGTAACTTAGCGGTCAGTTGGCAACAGCTTTATGGTTCAAATAAGCAGTGGAAAAAACGGTATGGTTATCATCGGCGGTCAATCTCAGAAACTGCCATGTACAGGGTAAAGCAATTACTTGGTGGTAGATTGAGCCTGCGAAATTATAACGGTCAGGTGGGAGAAGCTTACGCGATGATTAGGGCTTTGAACAAGCTTACAGGGCTAGGCATGCCTGTAACTTACCGTGTAGTTTGATATTTAGACGATTATGAGGGGCTTTGTTCGCTGAATCGATTTAGGAAACAAAGCCTGGAAATGAACTAACTAGATTGCCGAATGCCCTCTGCGTGTTGGAATAATGCAGTTGTTGAGCGTTTCTTTGGTAGTTTGAAACACGATTGAATTTTTAAAGTTGCTCAACCAACAAGGTAGTTTATGAAGCAAGATGTAACGGCTTACATGAAATATTACAACTTGGAGAGACTTCATTCTGCTAATGACGATCTGTCAGCTGTAGAGTTTGAAAATTCTCAACTAAAAGTGTCTAGTTTGGGTTGACCAGTACAAGGTGAAACGGTCTCCATAAAATGGCCTACCTTGACGAGGAGTTATCGGATGTTCCTGCAACTATATATTGATATTGCAAGTCATCGTTACATGCAGAGCAAGCTATAGCAGATCTATTTTGTTGACTCACTGTGAATATACTGGTTGAACAGTAACCTGAACTTATGCAATAACGCCCTTTGAGGACGTAAAGTTTGCGCGTTCCCCGTGCCCACGGGGATGAACCGTCCACTTCAACAACTATGGGAGAGTGCCGTATGCGTTCCCCGTGCCCACGGGGATGAACCGTATCAGCGCTACTCGCTAATAATGGGGATTTGGCGTTCCCCGTGCCCACGGGGATGAACCGTCAAAATGCAAACCAAGCGTTCCCCGTGCCCACGGGGATAAATCGCAATCAAACCAAGTGATGAACAAAGTCATAGGACTAGGTATGCCTGTTCACCAGAGGGCCAATTAATACTAGGAACCCTGTTAGGAAAAAATTTACCTAAGATGGATTTGGGTAACAACTCCAGTCTGAACTAATATAATTAATTCCTTCAGATGCTTAACATGTTTGAGTTAATTTAAAATAATCAGTTTCATTCAAAGAAACGGACCATACTCTGAAGAATCCCCTGATGATTTACAAATAAATCATCAAATTAGGGTGGAAGCGCATCTTGTTGCATGATCAAATGGTTTCGCCAAAAACTACACTTGGACAACAAGATGCGCGAAGCCAATATCCTACAACATTCTTTACACCAATACTGCCCAGAACTTCACCTAAAACGATTAAACAGCTTGATGCTGGCCTCTAAGGCACTGATTGA
>NZ_LGYY01000096.1:0-76664 GCF_001308045.1 Shewanella sp. Sh95 | reverse complement strand
TCAATCAGTGCCTTAGAGGCCAGCATCAAGCTGTTTAATCGTTTTAGGTGAAGTTCTGGGCAGTATTGGTGTAAAGAATGTTGTAGGATATTGGCTTCGCGCATCTTGTTGTCCAAGTGTAGTTTTTGGCGAAACCATTTGATCATGCAACAAGATGCGCTTCCACCCTAATTTGATGATTTATTTGTAAATCATCAGGGGATTCTTCAGCGCAAAGCGTTAAATAATCTCTTGGGGGAGAGGGAAATAGGCTGAATTCCATTTGGATTCGGCCTATTTTTTTATCTGTAGTAAAGTTAGCGGGGTGGTTGATAATGCTGTGGGATAATTCGCACTGTTTTGACCATATTGTCAGCGACTTCAATGACTTCTAGCGGGTAGCCTGCAAGGCGTAGGCTCGTGTTTTCGGAGGGGATGTCCTCCAAATACTCTAAAATCAGGCCATTGAGGGTTTTAGGACCATCGGTTGGAAAATCCCATTTCATCTCTTTGTTCAAGTCTCGGATGGTGATACTGGCATCAATCAAATAACTGCCATCCTGTTGTTGGTTAATCTCTTCACTCGCGGTTGGTAACATTGAAGTGGTGAAGTCACCGACAATTTCTTCGAGGATATCTTCGAGTGTTACCAGTCCTTGGATGTCACCGTATTCATCTACGACGAGGCCAATACGTTCTTTGTTGTGCTGAAAATTGGCTAATTGCACATTGAGTGGTGTGCCTTCAGGAATAAAGTAGAGCTCTTTGACGGCGCGCAGCAATGAGGATTTACTGAACTGCTCTTTTGATTGCAAGCGCAGCGCATCACGCAGATGAATAAAGCCGACAGCATCGTCAATGGTATCGCGGTAAACCAACACGCGAGTATGTGGGCTTTGGATCACTTGGCGATTGATATACTTAAAGTCATCATTGACGTTAATTGCATAGATATCCGAGCGTGGCACCATGATATCTTCAACAGTGACTTTTTCTAAGTCTAGGATCGATAACAACATTTCTTGGTGGCGTTGGGGGATCAATGCGCCAGCTTCATGAACGACTGTGCGAAGTTCTTCCTTGCTTAATGCATCGCTGCTGTTGATAGACTTTATCCCCACTAAGCGCAGTATGCCCGTGGTGATAAAATTGACGCTAGTGACGACATAGGAAAATACTTTCGATAGGGCGATAAGTAAATAGCTTGATGGAAAGGCGATACGTTCAGGATTGAGTGCGGCAATGGTTTTAGGTGTGACTTCACCAAAGACGAGCACGACCAATGTCAGTACCCCTGTTGCAATCGCGACCCCTAAATCGCCCCACAGACGCATTCCGATAATCGTGGCGATGGCTGAAGCAAGAATATTAACCAGGTTGTTACCAATCAAAATCAAGCCAATTAAGCGGTCTGGACGTTCAAGTAACTTGAGGGCACGAATGGCACCTTTGTGACCATTTGAGGCGAGATGCCTTAATCGATAGCGATTAAGAGTCATCATGGCGGTTTCAGAACCTGAAAAATAGGCAGAGAAAAGGATAAGCACCAATAAGAAAATGAGGAGTGCGCTTGTCGATATAGCGTCCAAAAATAGGCTCCAATTAGGCCGATAGGGTTAAGTTGATACCGAGAAATAAACGGGGTGTCAAGTCAGCTTAGCGAGTAAGCACCTAAGCTGACTTGAAATTATTAACTAAGAATTAATTCTTTGACAATGCGAGCGCCAAAATAAGCTAAGGATAACAAGGTTGCACCAGTTAAAGTGTAAATGACTGCGGTGCGAATTTTACAGCCAACCCAATACTGCTGCCACAGCATAGCGATATACACGAACCAAGCGATAATTGACAAAATCGCCTTATGGCCTTTGCCATCGGCAAACATGTCATCGAGGAAGATAAAGCCTGTGGCTAGGGATAAGCTCAGTAAAATGACCCCAATAATAACAAGATGATAGAGCTGCTTTTCTACCGTCATCAGTGGTGGAATGCTAGGGCTTAACATGAGTTGTTTCTTTTTGAGCTTGTTTTGGATCATCGCCAGTTGAATCGCGTACAGGGCGGCGATCATCAGGGCGCTGTATGCCATGAGAGAGAGCACAACGTGCGCTAAGACCTCAGGATACAATTCAAAGTGAGTAATAAACTTAGGCGGCAATAACCAGAGCAGGGCTACAGAGAGCACGGAACAGGCATAAACCACGGGCACAACCACAATCACTTTTAGCCTAAACATCATCACGGTAAAGGTGAAGGCGATGATCCAGTTCACTAACGAGATCACATTAGTGAGGCTGAAGTTTTGTCCGTCAGGGGTAAATATCGCTTGTGAGAGGGCGGCTGCGTGTAGAATCACCGCAATCGCTGCGATACCTGCAACGGCTTTACGATTAGGGCCTTCAGGATGGAAGAGCCGGCTTGTCACTAATACCAATGCGATGCAATAAAAAAACATGGCTGAGGCAGAAAAAATGACCATGGGTAATTAACCTATTTGTGTTGTTAAAGGTGCCTTATATCCCCAAACTACTTGAAACTCGTATTTTCAGATTGTTTGAGTTTTAACTGGGCATACAGATCAATATTTTGCCTAGAATAGCATGAGCTATCGGCAAATGGGCAGTGACATAAGTTGCAAAATTTAGCAGATTCTTATTGTTAGGTGTAAATAGTCGCCATCAAGTCGCAAAATAAGTGTGGTAGCAGATTAAATGCCTAAGTTAACGCAACCGGGGCGTAGCAGTAGCATAATACGCACGCATGGTTATAATACTGCCCATTAATCGAGATCCTTAAAGGTATAGAGCAGGACGATGTTTGAGA
This sequence comes from Shewanella sp. Sh95, assembly GCF_001308045.1. Lineage (NCBI taxonomy): Bacteria > Pseudomonadati > Pseudomonadota > Gammaproteobacteria > Alteromonadales > Shewanellaceae > Shewanella > Shewanella sp. Sh95. The sequence continues at coordinate 73,862 of NZ_LGYY01000096.1, read as the reverse complement.
ATCTAACCGACAGACTGTCACGCACGCTGAAAAACATCAGTGGCCGTGGTCGCTTAACTGAAGAAAACGTTAAGGAAACCCTGCGCGAAGTGCGTATGGCACTGCTGGAGGCCGATGTTGCCCTGCCTGTAGTGCGTGAGTTCGTTAACAATGTTAAAGAGCGCGCCGTTGGCCAAGAAGTGGCGAAAAGCCTAAGCCCAGGCCAAGCCTTTATTAAGATAGTTCAAAGCGAACTTGAAAAATCCATGGGCGAGGCGAATGAAGCCTTAGATTTGGCGACTCAGCCACCCGCAGTGATTATGATGGCGGGTCTGCAAGGTGCGGGTAAAACCACCAGCGTTGCCAAACTGGGTAAGCTGCTGCGTACGCGCCATAAAAAATCGGTATTAGTCGTCAGTGCTGACGTTTATCGTCCAGCGGCGATTAAACAGCTTGAGACCTTAGCGACCGAAGTCGATGTGGAGTTTTTCCCATCGGACGTGAGCCAAAAGCCAATCGATATCGCTAAGGCGGCCATTGCCCACGCTAAACTTAAATTTATCGATGTAGTAATTCTCGACACCGCGGGTCGTCTGCACGTCGATGAAGCCATGATGGATGAGATCAAGGCGCTTCACGCGGCGGTTAAACCGATTGAGACACTGTTCGTGGTCGATGCCATGACAGGTCAAGACGCAGCGAACACGGCCAAAGCCTTTAACGAAGCGCTGCCGCTCACCGGTGTGATTTTAACTAAGGTCGACGGTGATGCGCGCGGTGGTGCGGCATTATCGATTCGCCACATTACCGGTAAGCCGATTAAATTCCTCGGTGTCGGCGAGAAGACCGATGCCCTAGAGCCTTTCCATCCAGACCGTATCGCCTCACGTATTCTCGGTATGGGCGACGTATTATCGCTTATCGAAGAAGTTGAGCGCGGTGTCGATAAAGAAAAGGCGATGAAGCTGGCTTCCAAAGTGAAGCAGGGCGGTAGTTTCGATCTCGAAGACTTCCGTGAACAGCTGCAGCAAATGAAAAACATGGGCGGCATGATGAGCATGATTGAAAAGCTGCCCGGTGTTGGTCAGTTGCCGCCGGATGCTTTAGCGCAAATCCAAGATGGTAAAATGACCCGTCAAATGGAAGCCATCATTAACTCAATGACGGCGAAAGAGCGTAAAAACCCTGATTTAATTAAGGGCTCACGTAAGCGTCGTATTGCTGCGGGTTCGGGGACTGAGATTCAAGATGTAAACCGTTTATTGAAACAGTTTACCCAAATGCAAAAAATGATGAAAAAAATGTCGGCTAAGGGCGGCATGCAAAAGATGATGCGTGGAATGCGCGGTATGATGCCTGGCGGAATGAAATTTCCAGGGCGTTAATCTCAACGATTTTCATCAAAGTTGATGTCTTATCAGTTGGTTGATTGTATTTGGAATGAGGCGGGCAATTCTATGGCAGGTTTAATAATCGCCAGATTGGGTTGCATTCGTTGAAAAGTCAGGTAAAATCTTCCGGCTTTCTATCTGGGACTCTTCGCGAACACGGGGTTCCAGTTTTTATTTTTGCTTCAAGCAAATCATTAGAGGATTGAAAACGCATGGTTACCATTCGTTTAGCTCGTGGTGGCGCTAAAAAGCGTCCATTTTACAACATCGTTGTTGCTGACAGCCGTAACGCTCGTGACGGTCGTTTCATTGAGCGTGTTGGTTTCTTCAACCCATTGGCCCGTGGCCAAGAAGAAACTTTACGTTTAGACCTAGCTCGCGTTGAGCACTGGGTTGCGAACGGCGCTGCGACAACTGATCGCGTAGCAAAATTGATTAAAGACGCTAAAGCTGCTGCTTAATAGCGTTAAGGTATAGATTGATGAGCAGTAACCAACAGCCAGTCGTACTGGGGAAATTAGGCTCCTGTCATGGCATTAAGGGTTGGCTGAAAATCACCGCCTATACCGATTCTGTTGAAGGTATCTTTGATTATTCGCCTTGGCTTATTAAAGAAAATGGCGAATGGCGTGAAGTAAAAGTCACTCAGTGGCGTTACCAAGGCAAGGCCGTTGTGGCCGAACTTGAAGGTGTCACCACGCGGGAGCGAGCACAAATGCTCACCAATTGCGAAATTGGTATCCTGCCGCAGCAGATGCAATCATTGCCAGAAGACGAGTTCTATTGGCGTGATCTTATCGGTTGTGAAGTGATTAATACTACCGGCTATAACATGGGGATTGTCGATCAAATCGTGGAAACCGGTTCGAACGATGTCCTACTTGTTAAGGCCAACGCTAAAGATAGTTTCGGCAAAGTGGAACGTATGGTTCCCTTTGTCCCAGGGCAATTCATCTTGAAGGTGGATGTCCAAGGTAAACAGATTTTAGTGGATTGGGATCCTGACTTTTAAGTCGAGGTACAACATATGTGGTTAGGGGTAATTACCCTGTTCCCAGACATGTTTCGTGCCGTAACAGACTTTGGGGTTACGGGTCGTGCCGTGAAAAACGGTCTGCTTGAGTTGCACACGTGGAATCCTCGCGATTTCACCCATGATAGACACAGTACTGTGGATGACAGGCCTTACGGCGGTGGTCCTGGTATGTTGATGATGGTGCAACCCTTACGCGATGCCATTCATGCTGCGAAAGCAGCAGCAGGCGAAGAGGCAAAGGTGATTTACTTGTCACCTCAAGGACGCAAGCTGGATCAGCAAGGCGTTACTGAGTTGGCTAAATCATCCCGGTTGATTTTGGTGTGTGGTCGGTACGAAGGTATTGATGAACGCATCATTCAAACGGAAGTGGATGAAGAATGGTCGGTTGGGGATTACGTGCTTTCGGGCGGCGAATTACCCGCAATGACCTTGATAGATGCAGTATCGAGATTGGTTCCTGGCGTGCTAGGAAAACAAGCTTCGGCGGAGCAAGATTCTTTCTCCGACGGTTTACTGGACTGTCCTCATTACACGCGCCCTGAAAGTCTGGATGGACTCGATGTACCTGCAGTACTGCTAAGTGGCAACCACGAACAAATTAGACTCTGGCGTTTGCAGCAAAGCCTTGGTAGGACTTTTCTAAGACGGCCAGAATTATTTGAAAATCTAGCTCTGACTGACGAACAATCGACTCTTTTAGCGCAGTTCGTTGAAGCAATGGACAAGCATGCTTAGTCGTAGCTCAGTTAATTCTAGAACGGAGTAAGTTATGAACAACATCATTAAAATGCTCAACGATGAGCAAATGAAACAAGACGTACCTGCGTTTGGTGCTGGTGATACAGTAGTAGTTCAGGTTCGTGTTAAAGAAGGTGATAAAGAGCGTTTACAGGCTTTCGAAGGCGTTGTAATTGCTAAACGTAACCGTGGCCTGCACTCTGCATTCACAGTACGTAAAATCTCTAATGGCGAAGGTGTTGAGCGTGCATTCCAAACGCACAGCCCTCTGATCGCTAGCATTGAAGTTAAGCGTCGTGGCCGCGTTCGTCGTGCCAAACTGTACTACTTACGTGACCGTTCAGGTAAATCTGCACGTATCCGTGAAAAGCTGGCTACTAAGTAATAGTACCCGCTACAGAAAACAAGACGTAGTGTTCGCACAGAAAACCGCCCTAGTGGCGGTTTTTTGTTGGCTGAAGTTTGCCATTTTAGTGATTTCGCGTGCGTTTAAGGCTTTCGACAGAGAGCCACTGTGCCTTCAAGCCTTTGCCTTGTTATAAGAGCCGCTCGTCATTTGAGTTGAATAACTACACATCATTCCTCGTTTCGCGAGCACATGCTTGCCAGAACGAACAAAATCTAATATCGAAACGTTAACACGCCCTAATGCGATTGGTATAAATGCCGAATTTGTTAAATTCTTCCTTGATCTTCTGCCAATTAATAGGCATATTGGTCGCCTATTGTAATGGTGTATCATTACGATATTACATGGTGGCCTCGGCTATTTAATTCTTCCCCCAGCGGTTTGAGATCCAGACTCCTGATAACCTGGGGATATGACTTCAGTTTTAGGTGGTAAGCATGCAACAGGATACGATCAATAACGTACACATCAGTTCAGAGAAAGTCCTTATTACACCGCAGGAGCTAAAAGCGACTCTGCCACTCTCTGAGCACGCGTATCGTTATATCCTCAATGCACGCAAAACCGTGGCGGATATTGTCCATAAGCGCGATCACCGCGTGCTTATCGTCACTGGACCTTGTTCTATCCATGATATCGATGCCGCCAAGGAATACGCTTTAAAGCTTAAAAAGTTACACGATGAACTCAGCGATGAGTTCTACATCTTAATGCGAGTCTACTTTGAGAAGCCACGTACCACAGTGGGTTGGAAGGGGATGATTAACGACCCCGATATGGATGAATCCTTCGATGTCGAAAAAGGCTTAAAGATGGCGCGTGAGCTGATGATTTGGCTTGCAGAGCTTGAGCTGCCCGTCGCCACCGAAGCGCTCGACCCTATCAGTCCGCAATATATTTCGGAGCTAGTGACTTGGTCGGCCATTGGTGCTCGCACGACTGAATCGCAAACCCACAGGGAAATGGCGTCGGGTTTGTCTATGCCCGTTGGCTTTAAAAATGGTACAGATGGAAAGCTCGATGTGGCAATTAATGCCCTTAAATCGGCGGCCAGCAGCCACAGATTTATGGGGATTAACCAACAGGGTCAAGTCGCTCTGTTGCAAACGGCGGGAAACCCCGATGGGCATGTGATCCTGCGCGGCGGCGTAACACCAAACTACGATGCGGCCAGTGTGGCTGAATGTGAAGCGCAGCTACATAAGGCCAAACTCAATGCGCGCCTTATTATCGATTGCAGTCATGGCAATTCCTCTAAGGATTACACCAGGCAAGTCCCTGTGTGTGAAGATGTGTTTGCGCAGATCTACAACGGCAATAAGTCCATTATTGGCGTGATGCTAGAAAGTCATTTAAACGAAGGTAATCAAAGTTGTGATAAACCATTAAGCGAATTGGCCTACGGGGTTTCTGTGACAGACTCCTGTATTAATTGGGAAAAACCGAAAGCGTTTTACGTGCGGGCGCATCGAAGTTATCTTCGGTATTGCCAACGCGTTTTGATATGCTCAAAGTGGCCAATGCTTGAGAGCAAATCTTAAGTGCCTAACGTTTAAACACCTTCCTTTTAGGTGGGTAGTGGACCGATAACATGAACGAAAAAACCACAACTGAATTAGAACACCTTCGCGGCCTTATCGACGGCGTCGACCAGCAATTGCTGCATTTACTGCGTAAACGGCTAGATTTAGTCGCGCAGGTGGGCACAGTTAAGCATGCCGCAGGCCTGCCGATTTATGCGCCGCAACGTGAAGCCGCAATGCTGGCAAAACGCCGCGAAGAAGCCAAAACCATGGGTATTGCGCCTCAACTTATTGAAGATATTTTGCGCCGCTTGATGCGTGAGTCCTATCTCAATGAGAAGGATGTCGGCTTTAAGCAAGTGAAAAATGACCTAGGTTCAGTTGTGATTGTGGGCGGGAAAGGCCAGCTTGGTGGACTGTTTCAACAGATGCTGTCGCTCTCGGGTTATCAGGTCAAAGTGCTCGATAAAGACGACTGGCAGCAAGCGGAAACCTTATTTGCTGATGCCGGATTGGTACTGGTAACTGTGCCTATCGCCATCACCTGCGACCTTATCCGTGCAAAACTAACCCAATTACCACAGGACTGTATTTTAGCCGACTTAACCTCTATCAAGACTGAACCGATGAATGCCATGTTAGCTGCCCACAAGGGACCCGTTGTTGGCTTTCATCCTATGTTTGGCCCAGATGTTGGCAGTTTAGCTAAGCAGGTTGTGGTGGTGTGTCATGGACGCGAAGCGGATAAATACCAATGGTTACTCGAGCAAATTACGATTTGGGGCGCACGAATTGTCGAAGCCGAGCCTGAACGCCACGATAATGCGATGCAGTTGGTACAGGCGATGCGCCACTTCTCAACCTTTGTGTATGGCTTAAACCTTTGCAAAGAAGAAGCAGATATCGAAACTCTGCTGCAATTTAGCTCGCCCATCTATCGCTTAGAGCTCGCCATGGTAGGGCGCTTGTTTGCCCAAAGCCCAGAGCTTTATGCCGATATTATTTTTGCCCAACAGGACAGCCAGCATGCGATTGGCGATTATTTGGATAACTATCGCGAGGCATTAGAGCTATTAAAGCGGGGCGATAGGGAAGCGTTTATCAACCAGTTCCAAACGGTTGCTAAGTGGTTTGGTGATTTTGCGCCGCAGTTTCAGCGTGAAAGCCGCATGATGTTGCAATCGGTAAGTGATATGAAAACGAACTGATAATGAATGAGTTAGTCATAAAAAATGCCCATCTTTGATGGGCATTTTTTATGGGTTTTGAGTCACTTTTATTGTGTAAATTAGTAATTGCTTAAGGTGATCATTCTCTAAGATTTGGCATTCAAGGTAAGAAAACACTGTCGCTTATTTTCGGTTTAGGTAGACTAATTTTAAACATGCATAAATAAAGCATGAATTTAAATTAGGAGTCTATCCATGTTCTGTATTCAGTGTGAGCAAACCATTCGTACACCCGCTGGCAATGGTTGTAGTTATTCCCAAGGTATGTGTGGCAAATTAGCGGCAACCTCGGATCTGCAAGACTTATTAATCTACATGTTGCAGGGTGTTTCCGTTTATGCGGTAAAAGCGCGCGAGTTAGGCATTGTAGATTCTGAAGTCGATACTTTTGTTCCTAAAGCTTTTTTCTCAACCTTAACCAACGTCAACTTCGATGATGAGCGGATCATTGCTTATGTACAGCAAGCTGCAACACACCGTGAAAATCTAAAAACAGCCTATGAAGCCGCATGTGAAAAGAGCGGGAAAACGGCAGAGCAGATGCCGCCAGTCGCGCAGTTAGTGTTAGGCACAAGCAAGCTTGAAATGCTGTCTCAAGCACCTATCGCGTCGCTAAATAAAGACAAAAATCACATTCATGAAGATATTTTAGGACTTCGATTACTCTGTTTATACGGCCTTAAAGGTGCGGCCGCTTATATGGAGCATGCGCGTGTACTCGGTAAAACCGATGCTGAGATTGCTGCGGATTTCCATCAAATCATGGCGTTTCTCGGTGAACCGAGTGTCGATGCAGATAAATTATTCTCCACTGCGATGGAAATTGGCCAATTAAACTACCGCATTATGGCTTTGCTTGATGCGGGCGAGACCGAAGCCTTTGGTCATCCTGAACCGACAGTCGTCAACACTAAACCGGTAAAAGGCAAAGCTATTCTGGTTTCTGGCCATGATATGAAAGACTTAGAGCTTATCCTTGAGCAAACGGCGGGCAAAGGCATTCATGTTTATACCCATGGCGAAATGCTGCCCGCACTTGCATACCCAGCCTTTAAAAAATACCCCCATTTAGTGGGTAACTATGGTAGTGCATGGCAGAACCAGCAAAAAGAATTTGCCAACTTCCCTGGCGCTGTGGTGATGACGTCTAACTGTATTATTGACCCGAATGTGGGCCAATATAGCGACCGTATCTTTACTCGTAGCATCGTAGGCTGGCCTGGTGTGACCCATGTGACTGGCGATGATTTTTCAGTAGTGATTGAAAAGGCGCTAGCGCTCGATGGCTTCCACTACGATGAAATCCCACACAATATCACTATCGGTTTTGCCCGTAATGCCTTAATGGCTGCCGCCCCAACAGTAGTTGAAAATGTGAAAAACGGTTCTATCAAACACTTCTTCTTAGTTGGTGGCTGTGATGGTGATAAGTCGGAGCGGAGTTATTTCACCGATTTAGCGAAATCGGCGCCAAAGGATTCCGTTATCCTGACCTTAGGTTGTGGTAAGTATAAATTCAACAAGTTGGAATTTGGCGATATCAATGGTATTCCGCGTTTACTTGATATTGGCCAATGTAACGATGCCTATTCGGCTATTCAGTTGGCTATCGCGCTATCACAAATCTTTGAATGCGATATCAATGAATTACCATTGAACCTCGTGCTTTCATGGTTTGAGCAAAAAGCCATTGTCGTGCTGCTGACGCTATTGTCGCTTGGGGTGAAAAATATCCGTACAGGCCCAACGCCACCGGCATTTTTAACTGCAAACTTAGCCAAGATTTTGGAAGAGAAATTTGGCTTGCGTAATACCACCACAGTGGAAGCCGATCTTAAGACCATGTTAAACGTAGCCTAGGTCGATTGATAGCATAGAATCACTGCGGCTTGACGATAAGGCCGCAGTGTTATGGATACAAAGATTATGAATATCAATATTCTACCCGATATCACTTTATCCTCCACGCCTGCGCGTCAAGACAGTTTCAGTCAGTTAGTGTGTGTGGAACGTTGGAACGAAACCGCTGATGTGGTGAGTTTTCGCTTTCAAGCGGGTGAGCCGATGAAGTTTGATTATAAGCCGGGTCAATTTATGACCTTAGTGCTAGACATCAACGGTGAACAGGCTTGCCGCAGTTATACCTTATCTTCGACGCCGTCCCGACCTTACTCGTTAATGGTGACCATTAAGCGGGTTGAGGGAGGACTCGTATCGAATTATCTGATTGATCATCTACAGCCAGGACAAATGGTACGAGTCCTGCCGCCAACAGGGCAATTCAATCTGTTTGATATTTCAGCCCAAAAATACCTCTTTTTGAGCGCAGGTTGCGGTATAACACCTATGTATTCGATGTCGCGTTATTTGACCGATACCCAAATGAATGCCGACATCGCTTTTGTACACAGCGCGCGAACTCAAGCCGATATTATTTTTAAAACTTCATTAGAGACCATGGCTACGCGCCATCGAGATTTTAAACTGCGTTATATTGTGGAGAATGTCACCACTGATACGGTTTGGCATACTGAGGAAACATTACACGATATCGGCCGTTTAAGTGCCAATAATCTACGAGATTTAGTGCCTGATTTTGCCGAGCGAACCGTGTTTTTGTGCGGGCCAGAGCCTTATATGCAGGCCGTGAAAATGATTCTGACTGAGCTTAACTTTGATATGAGTAAGCTGCATCACGAGAGTTTTGCTACCGCAGTGAAAGAAGCGCAAAGCCGAGTCAAGCAAGCTGAAATGCAATCAGCAAATCAAGTTAATGCCAGCGCAAGCTTTATGTTATCTATTGGGGATAAAAAGCGGGCCTTAACGGCAGAGCAAACGTTACTTGAGGGGATTGAAGCTGAAGGTTTACCGATTATTGCGGCTTGCCGATCGGGCGTATGCGGCGCGTGTAAATGCCAAGTGCTCGAAGGGGAGACTGAGTCAACTAGTAGTATGACATTGACGCCAGCTGATATCGAAGCCGGATATGTGTTAGCCTGTTCAACTAAGCTTAAGTCGGATGTAACGCTGTCGTTGGGCTAATATTGAGTTGTTTGAGCCATCCTTAACGGAAATATTTTTGTAGCGTAGTTGCGATTATATCGCTGAGAACGTAAGGTTAAAGACAAGGGCGGAGTTCACGCCCAGTCCCATCGTCCGGCTGGAGTCTCTCAATGACAACGACAACTACTTATGCCGCAAAAATTGAAGATCGCAGCTTAGGCCATTTACTTTACGCCTTAATGTCAGGCTTTCCGCTGTTACTGCTGCCGGTATTGTTGAGCCTATTTATCAACTTGTCTCAACGACATACGCAAGGTAATGCCTTGCTGGCATCACATCTACGCTGGCAGCGTCACTCCAATGTGATATTTCTTGGTCTGTTAGTGTTGGGCTATTGTCTGCCCATCACTTGGCTCAGTCTTTCGATTTATCTCTTTGGTATTATTTGGTTTTGCCATCGGATTATTAAAGGCTGGTTAAGCCTGTTGGATGGTTTAGAAGTCTAAAACTTGTGCTAGAGTCTCTTCATCTTAGGGTGATTAGAGACTCTTATGACTAGTTATCAAATTCTCTGTATTCTCTGTGCGTTAGCCTTAGTCACGTCTGTGGCATCTTCGCGTTTGCATAAGCTGCAAGAAACCGTCGCCATTACCGCATTAGCCTTGGGCATGAGTCTGTTGCTATTACTGGGCGGAAAAGCCCTTGGCGGTAATGTTTATGGTTACTTTGTGGCAGGGCTGGAGAAACTCGACTTTCAAGCCTTATTGCTCAATGGCATGTTAGGTTTTCTCTTGTTTGCTGGGGCATTACAGATCCGCTTAAAAATCTTAAGGCATCAGAAATGGGAAATCCTCATCCTTGCCTTTGTCAGTACCTTGCTCTCGACTTTTATCGTCGGTGGTTTGCTTTACTACATAGCTCCCATGTTGGGATTGCCCTTGGCCTTAAGCCATTGTTTGCTCTTTGGCGCCTTAATTTCACCCACAGATCCGATTGCCGTTTTAGCCATTTTGAAGAAGATGGGCGCGCCCGAAGATATTGCTATTCAGGTGGAAGGGGAGTCGCTCTTTAACGATGGCATTGGGCTGGTGATTTTTGTGGCCATCTCCCATCTAGCCTTTTCAACTGAGCCGCTGACCTTCACGCAAATCTCGTTATTGTTTGTTCAAGAGGCGCTCGGGGGCATCGTTTATGGCGCAGTGCTGGGCGTATTGTTGCACCATTTCTTTCGCTACTGTGAGGAAGAAACCCAATTAATGCTGGTGACTTTACTGATCCCGACGGCGGGTTATGTCATCGCCGAAGTATTAGGGGTGTCGGGGCCTCTGGCGATGGTGAGTGCGGGGATGATTATCGGCAACTACAGCGTGCCTAAATATTTTGTGCGCCATGAGCGGGTAAAACTCTATACTTTTTGGTCACTGATAGAGTCCTTCTTTAATGCGTTGCTGTTCCTTCTGCAGGGATTATTACTCCTGCTCGTCACCTTTAAGGCGCCATTATGGTGGTTTATGCTGCTGGCTATCCCGCTGGTATTAACAGCACGGGCGGTGAGTGTATATTTGCCCTATATCGGATTTAGGTTGGTCAAGTCCTACAATCCCTATGCTGAGTCGATCCTTATTTGGGGTGGCTTGAGGGGCGGGCTGGCATTAGCCATGGCGATGAGTTTACCTGAGGGTGTGATTATCGATTCACAAACTGGTGTCGAGCTGCGAGAGCTACTGCTCGTGATGACCTATGCCGTGGTGGTGTTTTCAATCCTAGTGCAGGGCTCGAGTATGACGGGGTTAATTCGCCGTAGCAATGCAGTTGTGGCAGATGCTAATCGCCAGATTGCGCCTGAGCGGATTTAGGTCTGCTGCGTTTAATCTTGAGAGGTAAAATCTCAGCCCTAAATCCACAGCCCTAAACAATACAGCCACGATATTCGTGGCTGTATGTTCCTTTGTATCCTTATACGCTCAAATTAGCGATATAACTCCCTAACGACCTCGGCCATCAGCGCCAATGCGTCATGTGCTTTATCTTCTTCGAGGGAGCAATTCAGCACAAGACCATCGGCTTTGAGCTGTTTAATCCCTTGGGTTTGCAGTAGCAGCGCATCTTCACTGATGGCATAACAAGGATTAATCACTATAGGGAGATGACTGTTGGCCTTGATTTGGATAAGGCTTGCTAAATCCAAAGTGGGTAAGTTGGCATTGTTATAGGTACGAATGCCCGAGTCACATAGGATAAGCTGTTGGTTACCTTGGCTTAAAATCGTCTCCGTTGCCGCCATAAACTCCTCATAGCTTGCCATATCGTGACGTTCGAGGAATAGCGGGATTGGCAAGGTGCCTGCCTGAGTCAGCAAGGCCTGATTAAACATTTGTTTGCCCGTCAAGAACAACATATCCGCATGGCCTGTCGCCAACGGCATATCCGTCGCCTGTTCGATGGCAATAACACAAAGCAAATCATACTGATGCAGGGTTTGGCGCAGCTTAGGGATGATGGCTTCGGCCGAGGCGAGCGAGTGGCATCCGTCTAAAATCACCGCTTGGAAACCCGCTTCTTTTAGCTGTTTCACTCTGCGCTCAAAGGCGGATAAGACGGCTGGTGACGACTCTAGCAGCAGGCTTTTGCTCAGAGTCATCTTGGCAATAGCACCAAGATGGCCTGCGCCAATGGTAAAGGGGCCGCAGTGAATTTCACTCGCCTGCGCCTTATAAGCCTTAGTGTAACGATAGGGAGATAACTTAGTGCTTACTTCACTGAATACTTCGGCTTTAGAGGTATTAGGTTCAATCAACAATTGGCTATTGCTGAGTTGTGTCGGTTTTACGGTTTCGCAAGGGTAACACCCCAATACTTTGATAAACCGCGTGATCCTCTCGAGCTGTTTGAGCCCTTGCTGCATGGCTTCGCTGGAAATATTGGCATCGATATCCAGATAAAACATTTCTTCCCATGGGGTGCCTGGGATTGGGCGAGATTCGAGTTTGCTCATATTGAGTTGATGCGCCTTGAGCACCAATAGGGCTTCAACCAACGCACCCGCCTTTTGGCCTGTGGCCATAATCAGGGTAGTTTTTGCGGGCAATTGCTCGGGTACGGCTACGGCTTTTCGTGCCACAACAATAAAGCGGCTTTGGTTAATCTTTTGATTGGCAAGGCCAGACTCAATTGACTCGAGTTGGTACAGCGCGCCACCTTCTGTGCTACCAATCGCAGCGGCGCTATTGTCGGTAGACTGGTTGACCTTCTCCATGGCTTCGGCGCTACTTGAGCAATATTCCAGCCTTAAGCCTTTGTGCTGGCTAAGATAGCGGCTGCACTGACTGATTGGCTGTGGGTGAGCATAAACAGTTTTGATATCGCTCAGTTTGCTGCCCGGTTTGCCCAATAGGCAATGGCTTACTTCAATGGTGGTTTCGCCCACGATGGACAGACTGGTATGTTGCAGTACGTCATACACTTCGTTGATTGAACCCGATGAGGTATTTTCAATCGGTAAAAAGCCATAGTCGGCGTGACCTGATTCAACTGCTTGGACAATTTCATCGAAACTTTGGCAGCCTAAATCGAGCATCTCGACCTGACGACGTTGGCAATAGCGCGAGGCCGCAAGGTAGGAATACGAGCCACGCGCACCGAGGTAGGCAATGCAATACTGTTGTTTTTGCGTTTCAGGGTTAGCGCGGCCGTGAAGATAAGCCTGTTGATTCAGTACCGAGTCTTCGATAATGCTTTGATACAGCGAGATAACATAATGCGCATCTAAGCCTTTTTCTCGCCCTGCTGTCACTAATCTTGCCAGCAGTTCTTTTTCTCTTTGGGTGTCACGAATGGGTCTCACATCCACTTCTTTACTGCGGGCCACTTCAAGACTTAAGCGGCGACGTTCGGCGAGTAACGAGAGAAGCTCATTGTCGAGCTGGGTTATTTGCTCTCGAGTGTGATTTAAAGGCTGTGGTTTTTGCATTCTGACCTCATTTGCCGCCGGATTTTCAAGCGTTTAAGACGAAAAAGCCTCCCAGTGGGAGGCTTTGGATTTTTACTTTCGTTTTTACACAGTAAATCCGCCTCCTAGAGTGGGGGTGTAAAAAAGAAAGTAAAAAACGCTAAGGTATTTGTTTTCATAGGGACTAAAACTAAAGGGCGAGGGCGTGGCTGTCAATCAAAAAATATTCAATAGCAGTATTCTTTCACATCTAGGTTGTTGTTAACTCTTCTCACGCAATCAAATTGAATGAACAGATAGTTAATCGTATTAGTCTCAGTGGCATTTCGCTTTCTTTGCGGCATAAAAAAGGCGAAGAAATGTTTCTTCGCCTTTTGGTCTTGTTAGGGATTATTCGCCAAATTCGACGCCAGCACGGTTGATCAGGAACTGAGTCAAAATCGGTACTGGGCGGCCGGTTGAACCTTTATTGGCACCGCTGTTCCACGCCGTACCTGCAACATCTAGGTGAGCCCAGTTGTACTTTTTCGCGAAACGCGAGAGGAAACAAGCCGCAGTAATCGCGCCCGCTGGACGACCACCTAAGTTGGTCATATCCGCAAATGGGCTATCGAGCATATCTTGGTACTCATCCCACAGTGGCATACGCCATGCGCGGTCACCACTTTGCTCACCTGCGTTGAGTAGCTCGTGCGCAAGTGGATTATGTGATGAGAATAGACCCGATGCATGTTTACCTAAGGCAATCACGCAGGCGCCAGTAAGCGTAGCAGTGTCAATCACTAATTCAGGATCGAAACGTTCAACATAGGTTAACACATCACACAATACTAGACGGCCTTCGGCGTCGGTGTTCAGAACTTCAACAGTTTGCCCTGACATGGTGGTTAAAATGTCACCTGGACGGTAAGCATTGCCCGATGGCATGTTTTCACAACCTGCGAGAATACCGACGACGTTGATAGGTAGCTTCATCTCACAAATGGCTTTCATGGTGCCGATCACACCAGCAGCGCCACCCATGTCGTATTTCATTTCATCCATGGCTTCGCCCGGTTTTAATGAAATACCGCCTGAATCGAAAGTCAAGCCTTTACCAATCAATACGATAGGTTTTTCCGTGCTGTCGACGGCACCCTTGTATTCCATCACTGTCATAATGGATTCATTGGCGCTGGCACGACCTACGGCAAGGTAAGAGTTCATGCCGAGTTTCGCCATTTGCTCTTCACCTACAGTTGATACATGTAGATTTTCGTGGACTTCGGCCAATTGGCGAGCTTGAGAGGCTAAATAGGCTGGATTACAGATATTTGGCGGCATGTTAGCCACATCGCGGCATAAATGCATACCAGCAGAAACGGCCATGCCGTGCTCAATCGCGCGTTCACCTAAGGTTAATTCGCGACGTGTTGGCACATTAAATACTAATTTACGCAGCGGACGACGGGTCTCACCTTTACGGGTTTTGAGCGCATCAAAGCTGTATAAACTGCTATTGGTGGTTTCGACCGCTTGGCGAACTTTCCAATAGGTATCGCGACCTTTAACGTGTAACTCGGTTAAGAAGCATACCGCTTCCATTGAACCTGTTTCATTTAAGGTGTTGATGGTTTTAGTGATGATCTGCTTGTACTGGCGCTCGTCTAGTTCTCGTTCTTTGCCGCAACCGACTAACAGCACTCGTTCACTCAATACATTAGGAACGTGGTGCAGTAATAACATCTGCCCAGGCTTACCTTCTAAATCGCCGCGACGCAGTAGATTACTGATATAACCTTCGCTAATCTTGTCTAATTGCTCGGCGATACCGGATAGACGGCGGGGTTCATAAACACCGACAACGATGCAGGCTGAGCGTTGTTTTTCGGGGCTACCGCTCTTTACGCTAAACTCCATGAGCACTCCTAGATTCTTAAAGACAAATTTTTATATTTATTGGATAATGTCTGCTTGTCCCGAAAAGGGCCTAAGTTATTACTCCAAAGGTGATTTATTCTCGGCACTTGAGTCACGTTTTTGTGAAAAAGCCGTGACATTTAATGTAAGCCAGGAACCCCTGAAGTTGGTCAGAAAACTACCAAAAGTAAACAGTTTACATGAAAGTTAGTCTGTTACCAGCAAAAAGATAAGTTTAGAGACCGGATCCTACCTGTGATTGTATTTAGATACCTTATTCGAGAAGTTTTAAAGGCGCAAATTGCGGTACTTTTTGTACTGTTAACTATTTTTATTAGCCAGCATTTCGTGCGCATATTAGCCGACGCCTCAGACGGTGAATTTCCCGCTTCTCTCATCGCCACCTTGATAGGCCTTAATTTACCCTATCTGGTTGTTCTGGTTTTACCTTTAAGCTTATTCCTTGGGATATTAATGGCCCATGGTCGCATGTATGCCGAGAATGAAATGGTCATTCTGCACGGTGTTGGTGTGAGTGAATGGTATGTTACTCGAGTAACTTTGATCCTTGCCGTTATTAACATGTTGTTTACTGGCTATTTATCCCTCTATGTCGCGCCTTGGGCGGAGGAGCAACAAAACCAAGTGCTGGAGAAAGCACAATCTGAAGCAGGCCTTGCCGCGCTCGTGCAAGGGCGTTTTCAGGCCAGCCCCAATGGCCGTGCGGTACTGTTTGTCGAACGCATTGGCAAGGATAATGAGCTTGAAAAAGTATTCGTGGCCCAACTCCCCGATCCAAATGACGAAATTGGCTTGACTAACGTCGTTGTTGCCAAGGGGGGACGCGTTAATGAAGATCAAAATGGCTCACAGCAGTTACAACTCAATGATGGGGTGCGTTATCAGGGCAGCCCACAACAAAAAGACTACCAAATGATTGAATTTGGTGGCTATAAGATGCAAATCAAAGAACAACAGGTTGATGAACGTCGCCGTAAACTTTCAGCTTTACCGCTGGCAGACTTGATGAAAGTGGAAGGTTCTGAAGCCGTGGCTGAGTTTCATTGGCGTCTAGCAATTCCGTTGGCGATTCCTATTATGACCTTAATTGCAGTGCCTTTGGCTCGGGTCAATGTGCGACAAGGCAAGTTCGCCAAAATGCTCCCCGCTGTTCTCTTGTACCTAGGTTATTTTGGTCTGATGGTTGCGGGTCGTAAAGCGCTCCAAGATGGCGTTATTCCACAGTATTTAGGCATGTGGTGGATCCATTTGTCGGCACTGATTATGGGGATTTTACTGCTCGGTAAAGACAGGCCCCTATTTGCCCGTTTATCAGCGGCAATGGCGCGTAAAAAGGTGGCTGCATGAAGATTTTAGACCTTTATATCGCCCGAGTTTTATTAAGCACCTCGGCGTTATGTTTACTGGTGCTGACAGGTTTGTCGGGCATTATTAAGTGGGTGGACCAACTGCGCTTAGTGGGCCGCGGCACTTACACTATGATGGATGCGGGGATTTATGTGCTATTCCTTGTGCCCCGCGATATTGAAATGTTTTTCCCGATGGCTGTGCTGTTAGGTGCCTTGATCGGTATGGGGATGTTAGCCTCTAATTCGGAGCTTGTCGTCATGCAAGCATCGGGCATGTCGCGTTTGCAGATCACGCTATCGGCGATGAAAACCGCCGTGCCGCTGATGCTGATGGTCATGGCATTGGGTGAGTGGGGCGCCCCAATTGCGGAGCAAAAGGCTAATGAACTTCAGGCCATCAAACTCTCCGGTGGCAGTTTGATTAAATCTCACCGAGGTATTTGGGCAAAAGATGGTGATTTGTTCGTGAATATTGGTGAAGTTGCGGATATCGATAAGCTCAACAATATCACTTTATATAAGTTTAACAGTGAGTTAAAACTCACCAATGTAGTGCATGCTAAAAGTGCATTGTTCAGTAAAGACAGCTGGCATCTCTCGGATGTTAAGCGTACCGATTTAAGCTATGACGAAGTGAAACTTGAGCATTTAGATGAAGATATTTGGCGCTCAAGTTTAACGCCTGACAAGCTCAGTGTGGTATCGGTTAAGCCTGAGGCCTTATCGATACGCGGCTTAATGGGATACTTAGAGTATCTTAATAGCAATAGCCAAGACCCAAGTCGTTACGAATTAGCCCTTTGGCGCAAGGTAATGCAGCCTGTTACCGTAGGGGTGATGATGCTGGTGGCGTTATCTTTTGTATTTGGACCGTTGCGGACAGTGACTATGGGGGCGCGGGTGTTACTCGGGGTGGTTGCTGGATTTAGTTTCTATATCAGTAATGAGATATTTGGCCCCATGAGTATTGTTTATGAACTACCTGCGTATGTCGGGGCGATGGCGCCAAGTCTACTATTTACGGGTATTGCCTTTTACTTTATCCGGCGGTGATAAACGCGGGTAATAAAAAACGACGCAATGGCGTCGTTTTTTATTGGGACAATTTTATAAGCGACTAAAAGCTAAATTTAAGCGCCATGCCAATTACGCATTTGGTTAGCTTCTTTGGATAACACGACTACTTCAGAACGGGTCATCATATCCTGCAGTGCGAGTTTATCGTCGTTGATCAGTACCCACAGATTACCAATGCCGAGTAATGACCAGACGATGCGTGCATAGGCGGTGATAAGGCTTAAGTTTTGGCCATTGGGATGTTGGATCTTAAGGCGCCAAGCGCGCATTCCGAGGGTTTGGCCACCTTTACTCCAAAATAGCGCATAAAAAGTACCTACGCAGAGCGCTAACCAAAGTTGATAAATCCCATGGTAAATCGGTGTGCCATTGAGGGCGTCGGACACATGCTCGAAGCCATTCATGCTAACGAGGCCAGAGGCTGTGAGTCCAAAAAAAATACCAAAGCCAATAGCGCCCGAAAACATATATACGGCTACCGCTAGCAGTAGGTCATAGATGATTGCCCCTAGGCGGCGAAAGAATCCGGCGCGGGGAAAGTTGGCATGTTCAGCATTTAACATCGGCGATCCTAATTCTAAATGGATAAATGACGATAAGGTTTAAGCTTCTGGTTCTTCATCACGTACAAAGTGGATATTGCTAAACCCAAAGCGAGCAAATTCGACTTTGCGATAATCTTTTTCAGCCTTGGCGCCTTTGCGTGAGGTCATGGCAATTTGTTGCTCCATCGCCAGAAACTTGGTTAAGTCTATACCTTCGGCCTCCGCTACGGCCTCGTATAAATCGTGGTGTTTAGCATAACTAAAGGCAATGGTTTTCGTCTCACCTTTGAAGGTGTAAGTCACTTGACGCGCCATGGATATCTCCTGAAATGGTCTCGAAATGGTTCTGAAATTAATTAAATTCGCTTCTAAAAATAAAATACACCGCACCGAGGATGCACAGACCCGCCCAGAGATAATCGAGTTTCAGTGGTTCCTTCATGTAGAAGTAGGCGAAGGGCACAAACAAGCTTAAGGTAATGACTTCCTGTAGGATTTTTAATTGTCCGACATTCATCACTGTGTAGCCGATACGGTTAGCCGGCACTTGCAGTAGGTATTCAAACAGGGCGATGCCCCAACTGACCAAGGCGGCGATAATCCAAGGCTTTGAGCCTAAGGACTTTAAATGTCCGTACCAAGCAAAGGTCATAAAAATATTGCTAAGACAGAGTAAACCAATAGTCGTTAGGGTGGGGTTCATCATTCTTCTCGATGATTAAGTTTATAAATCATGTACATGGCATCATCAGTGTAGCTACCAAGGCATTTCTCTATGGCTTTAGGTTTAAAGCCCATTTTGCGCCAATAGCTATCAGCGCCTTGCACCGCCACTAAGGAGAGGGAGCTCAAGTTAAAGCGATCGGCAAGCTGCTTTAGACGCATTAAGGCTTTAGACCCAGCGCCTAAACCTTGAGCCTTTGCCGATATCGCAATATCGTGCAGATACAAAGTATCGGCCTTAGGTAAATGGGTGATTGGCTCATAAAGTGCGGGAGGCATATTGGTGGTCCAAGGATGAGCAAGACAATAGCCCACCACTGACTCATTTACCTCAAATACAAAACAGGATTGAGGTGAGACGTGCCACTTGCTTTGCAATACATGCAGGGGTTCAGGATCCAGTTGAGAATAACATTCTTCCTGGATCTGTAAAATAGCATCCCAATCCTGTGGGGTGATTGCACGCAGTAACATGGTCGACCTTTTTCCGTCCAAAAGCAGTTTGAATAAATAAGTCAGGGATTATATACCCAAATCGCAGCAAAAGCTTTGAAACTCCGATAGTGATGCGATTGCGGCAAGTCTAAGCGCTAGAGTGTTATTGCCAACGCTTTATGACCTAGCGCTACTGCATTTAGCCCAAATAGCGTTGAGTTAAATGCTTAGCCAGATATTGACTGTTTAACGGCTCGCCCGTGGCTTGAATGATGAGTTCATCCGTTGTCAGTAATGAGCCTTTGGACCAAATATGCTTGCCAAGCCAGTCAAATACTTGGGATAACTGACCGTTATCGATAAGGTTTTCAATGGGGCCTAAACTTCGCTCCATTGCAAAACGGCACTGAGCAGCATACATAGCGCCTAGGGTATAGCTAGGGAAATAGCCAAGTTCACCGACTGCCCAATGGATATCCTGCATACACCCATCGCGATAGTTACCATCGGTATTGATCCCGAGCAGTTGTTGCATCTGGCTTGACCAAAAGTCGGGTAGGTCATCCACACTCAAGCTACCGTCGATAAAGGCTTTTTCGGCCTCGAAGCGCAATAAAATATGGCAAGGATAGGTGACTTCATCGGCATCGACGCGGATAAGCCCTGGATTGACGCGGGTGTAGTGTCTTGCCAAGTCTTGGGCGCTGAACTCGCAGCCTAAGTGCTGTTTAATCAGTGGCTGCAATTGCCGTAAAAACGCGGGATTGGCACCGAGCTGCATTTCACAAAATAAGCTTTGGCTCTCATGGACTCCCATGGAACGAGCCAGTCCTGCGGGTTGACCGCGCCATTGTTTCGGTAAACCCTGTTCATAACGGGCGTGGCCAGTTTCATGCACTATGCCCATGATAGCACTACTAAAATCGGCTTGGTTATAACGCGTCGTGATGCGCACATCACTCGGTACACCGCCGCAGAATGGGTGGCTACTGATATCGAGCCTGCCATGGTTAAAATCAAACCCTAAATAGGCCATCACATCGAGGCCAAGGGCTTGCTGCGCCTTGATATCGAAGGGGCCATTAAGCTTAAGTGTTGGCTCACCGGCTTGTTTTTCGAGTACATTTTGGATGAGCGTGGGGAGCCAAGTTTTTAAATTACCAAAGGTTTGCTCAAGCTTTGCGGTAGTCATGCCAGGCTCAAATTTATCGAGCAGGGCATCATAGGGGGAAATATTTTGCGCTTGGGCGCGGATTAAAGCTTCTTCCCTCGCAAGGGCGATTATCGCCTTAAGATTAGGTTTAAAGCCTTGCCAATCATTGTTTTTACGTTGCTCACGCCAGGCATTTTCACACTGATAGGCCATCTTGGTTTTGGCTTGAACCAGCTCACCCGGCACTAGAGTCGCCTGTTGATACTGATATTGCATTTCCCTTAGGTTGGCGTGTTGTTCTGAGGTAAGCGCTTCTTGCGCGGCAAGAGCGAGATTGTCACCAAGGTGAGGGGACGTTTTAAGGGTATGGATATGCAATGCGAGTTCAGCCATGGCATCGCCACGCTCACTGCCGCCGCCCAAGGGCATCATTGCTGCCTGATCCCAATCACCTAGCGCACTAAAATGTTCAAAATGTGAAATTTTCTGGAAATGCGTCGTAAGTTTATCGTAACTTGGCGTAGGTTGTTTGGTGTTCATAGCGGTATCCATAGACTCAATCTTAAGGTGCGGTCGTTATCTATTAGCACGAAAAATAACAATAACTGCATGATAATATCATGCAGTCAAAAGCACACTAGACCCCTAAAGGGAGGACGTGAATATTATTGACCATAACGGCTCACGCCATTATGGCGTAATGGGGAGTTATTCAAATCTGCTTTAGGATAAATTTTTGTTTGGAAACTAAGCTTGCCTTGCTATGCTGTCACTCGTAAGTTGATAATTACAGTGAAGTAAATGGACTGCTGTATCGTTCAAGGAGATGACTATGTGGGCGTTTTTAGTTGAACAGCCTAACCTACCTTACACTATTGCCTTCGCCTGTGTGCTTGTCCTTGGTGTTTTTGAAGCCTTATCACTCGTCATAGGATTAAGTATGATGAGCGCCTTAGACCAGTGGGTGCCTGCTGATGTTGAGTATGATGCTGATATTGGTGGTAGCGGACTCACAGGGATTGCTGGCTGGCTTTGTCTCAATCGTTTGCCGCTACTTATCTGGTTTGTGCTGGCACTAACCAGTTTTGCCATTGCAGGCTATCTCGTTAATTACATTAGCTTAATGGTCTCGGCTACCTTGCTGCCGCAACTATTTACCTTACCTATCGCCGTAGTTGGCAGTGCATTGTCTTGTCGCTATCTTGGCCGAGTACTGGCCGATTTGCTCCCCAAAAATGAATCTACCGCCATCTCCCTTGATGACTTAAGCGGTTATGTCGGCACTATCACCTTAGGCTGCGCCATTAAAGGCATGCCATCGGAAGCGGTTGTTCGCGATAAACATCAACAAAAACATTATGTATTAGTCGAGCCTGAAACTTCAGGTATCGAGTTTGCTAGTGGTACTCAAGTGGTGCTGCTTAAAAGAGAGGGAAGAGTCTGGTCTGCGACTCGCTTTGATAATTAATTTTCCAAAGCTATTAACGAAGAAGGAAAGCAAATGGATGTGTTAAACGAAGTCACCAGTTCGAGCAATTTTGTGTTGTTGGTTGCCGGAATGGTATTGATTGGCCTGATTGTGATTGGTCTGATTTTCGCCAAGTTATACAAACGGGCAACGAAGGAAATGGCCTTTGTGCGTACTGGTTTTGGTGGTGAAAAAATCATTAAAGACGGCGGCGCAATCGTCTTGCCCGTGCTGCATGAAACCATTGCAGTGAACATGAATACCCTGCGTATCGAAGTGGAAAAAACTCAAAAAGATGCACTGATCACCAAAGATCGTATGCGGGTTGATGTTAAAGCAGACTTTTATTTGCGGGTGGCACCTAATGCTGATGGCATTTCGATGGCGGCACAAACCTTAGGTACCCGTACCACGCGGGTGGAAGAGCTGAAAAAGCTGATGGAATCTAAGTTTGTCGACGTGTTGCGTGCGGTCGCCGCGGAAATGACCATGACTGAGATGCATGAGCAGCGTGCCGATTTTGTACAACGGGTGCAGAACAACGTTGCTAACGATTTAGAGAAAAACGGTTTAGAACTTGAATCCGTTTCCTTGACGGGATTTGACCAAACCGACTTGCAGTTTTTCAATGAAAACAACGCATTCGACGCAGAAGGTCGCGCGCGTCTAGCTAAAATCATTGAAGAAAAGCGTAAAGAAACCAACGATATTCAGCAGGAAAACCGCATTAAGATTGAGCAGCGTAACTTAGAGGCTGAAAAAGAATCGCTGGAGATTGAAAAGTCGGAAGAAGAAGCACGTCTTATCCAGCAACAGTCACTCGAATTTAAGCGCGCCGAGCAAAAAGCCGAAATTATTAAGCAAAAAGAAAACAAGGCCCGTGAAGAACGTGAAGCCGAAATTGCCAAAGAACGTGCTATCGAAACCGCGGAAATTGAAAAGACCAAAGATATTGAAACCCGCGAGATTGAAAAACGTAAATCTATCGAACAGGCGCGTATTCAACAGCAACGTGATATCGAAGTCGCCGAGCAGGAAAAACACATCGCGGTAGCCGCTAAATCGGAAGAAGAGTCGGCCGCCCGTGCCCGCGCAGCAGAAGCGGAAAAGCTGAAAGTGGAGAAAGAGGAAGCGGTTATCACAGCGCGCCAAGTGGCAGAAGCCAATCGTCGCAAAGAAATTGAAGTGATTGATGCCCGTAAGGAAGCTGAGCGTGATGCTGTTGGTGTGACAGTACAAGCTGAAGCTGAGAAACGTGCCGCGGAAGACAGATCGAGTGCGATTTTGATTGAAGCGCGTGCCAGTGCCGATGCGAAAAAACTGCAAGCCGAGGCGGATGAAAAAGTCTATGCCGTTGAAGCGGCTGGTAAACAAGCTCTGTACGAAGCCGAAAACGTGCTGCGTGATGAGCAGATTGCGCTGCAAAAATCCCTTGCAATCTTAAAAGCCTTGCCAGAAATTGTTGCTCAAGCGGTTAAACCATTGGAAAACATCGAAGGTATTAAAATTCTTCAAGGTTATGGTGCTGGTCATCAATTTGCCACGGGTGGTGATAGTTCCGCCATCAACCAAGGTGGTATCGCTGAACAAGTGACTAGCGCAGCCTTAAACTACCGCGCCAATGCGCCAGTTGTCGATGCCATGCTACGTGAATTAGGCTTAGTCCAAGCGGATTCTGGCACTTTGAACGATCTGCTCAATGGCAATAATGCACTGACGACCGAGGCCTTAAATGTGGTGAAATCGGCCAACACTGGGCTGAATGGTTATAGTCAGCAACAGGCCATGATTGAACCAAAGATAAATAATTAAGAGTGGTCAATCACCAAAGACTAAAGCGCCTACGGGCGCTTTTTTATGCCTGAAACGGCTGTATCGATTTGTAGTATTCCACTATTACCCTAAATTTAATGGTCGGAGTAGAGTGAAATCCGCTGTTGCGTTTTCCCTTATCGAATAAAAGGAGTTTCTCATGGCCAATATTTTGATCATCGCCGGTGATTTTGTTGAAGATTACGAGTTAATGGTGCCGTTCCAAGCCCTGCAAATGGTGGGTCACAATGTAACGGTTGTTTGTCCCGATAAAGTGGCGGGGCAAACCATTAAAACGGCAATTCATGACTTTGAAGGCGACCAAACCTATACCGAAAAACCAGGACACTTATTTGCCTTAAATGGCAATTTTGCCGGTTCGAACGCGCGTGATTTTGATGCGCTGTTGCTTCCAGGTGGTAGGGCGCCAGAGTATTTACGCCTAAACCCTGCGGTGATTGCCCTCGTGGCAGAATTTGCCGCCCAAGATAAACCGATTGCGGCTATTTGCCATGGCGCGCAGTTACTCACGGCGGCAAATGTGGTTCGCGGTAAAAAAGTGTCAGCCTATCCCGCTTGCGCGCCCGAGGTGAAACAAGCTGGCGCTGAATATTGTGATATTGAAGTCACTGCGGCAATTACCGATGGCAAATTAGTTACCGCGCCCGCATGGCCAGCGCATCCTGCATGGTTGGCGCAGTTTAACAAGTTATTGAATTAACGATACTCATCCTGTGTAATTTATGGCATAACAGTTCGGGTAGAGGCTTAAGTTGAGTATTCGCTGGGGACTTAAGCAAGGCGCAATGGCTGGAGCAAAGCGCAATAGCTGCTTGGGGAGTAATATTGTGTGTGAAATCTATTCCGGTGCCGAACCCGAACTGTTTGAACTCAAAACCCGCTCCATTCGCATCGATGGTGTGGTGACGAGCGTTCGGCTAGAAGCGATTTTTTGGCAGATTATTGAAGAGATTGCCGAAGATGCCGAGCTGAGTGTCGCGGTATTTTTAACCCGTATTTACCGAGAGGTGTTAACTCGCCACGGAGAAGTGGCTAACTTTGCTTCTTTATTGCGGGTCGCCTGCACAACCCATCTTAATCAGGGGCAGCGTTTGGTGTTAAAACCTAAGGTTGCACTAAACGCGAAATCCTCTTGAATATCCATTGCATCTTTGCGATTTGAAAAGACTAAAGTTGCTGCATACTTGCCGCGTTATTGCAGAGCCATTTTCTTGTGAGTACTTGGAAACATGAGCTTTTATCGATTTAGCTTGCGAAGGCTTGGGTATATTTGTTGATAATCTGCTCTACTTTTCCATTGGCTTTTAGCTGCGCTATTGCGTGATTGAGCGCAGGTAGTAGAGCAGCATGCTCTTTCCGTAGCCTTAGCACCAGTACGCCATCAGAATGCACCGCGGCTAATCCAACGGGGATCTTAAGCTTGTTTGACCAATATAAGGCGGGATAGTTACCCGAGATAATGGCCGTGATGCGGTGTTTATCTAATGCCTTAATCAACTCTTGTTCAGAGGTAAAATCGACACGGATAAACTCCTTGTCGTCATGGTACAAATATCCCCTGACGGTACCGATTTGCTTGCCTTTAATTCCAGTGATTTCTTTAAAGGATTCAACATTTTCGGGTCTGGTCACTACGTACTCAGTGATAGGCATGATGGGATCGGATTTCACGAATAAGGGACCAAAATCTTGGTTTTCAAACCAACTGGGGCTAACCACATCAAAATCTAATTGACCCGTTTCAAGGGCGTTGTTCGTCCGTTTGGGCGGCAAGGACAGATTTTCTCCCTCAATATTCGCTAAGGATAAAATCTGCGGAATTAATTCAGAAATTATTCCCGGAGCATCGGGTTGATTGGCAATAAAATACGGATACCAAGAATATGAGCCAGTAATGTTGTACTTGAGTTGTTCTGCATAGGACTGAGGGGCAAACAAAATCAGTAATAAAACGCCTTTAACGAGGCAACGATAGAGAATACTTCCTTTACCCATCGAGTCCTTCACTCCTTGGTTGATCGAGCTTAGTGGTTACTACGCTACATTGTATTCTTTCGTTGTGAAAAAATGGTTATCTGTGGCGCAGTTTACCTATTCAAGCAGTTTTCAGCCGTTAAGCCAACAGTTGGCACAATGCAGGTTGCTGATTGTGAGGATAAATTCGATAGGTCTTATGGTGTTTGATAAGACTCGTTTTCTTATTGCCCTGGCTTATCAACAAACCATGGGAGAGGGCGATTTGAGTCAACTGTTGCTCATCGGCACGGACATATAAGTTGATGGGTTTGATGAGCTGATTATCTTGAATATGCTGGGTAAATTCTTTTACATCAATGACTAAGCTCGATTGGCCATCGCCGTCTAGCTTCAGTTTCGTATTAATTTCTGTATCGGTAAACACTAACCACTCGCGCTCAGTCAACTCGGCAATCATAGCGTTTAACGCCGTACCTAACTCCACGTGCGAGTTTTCAACGCTCTGATATTGATGAACAATTCTTTCCAATAACCGCTTAAGTTCGGCGCCAGCACCTTGGCTGCGAGCCATACGGATCCACGTGGTCAGATCCTCGGCAACCAATTTTGAAAAGCGTTTTTCCTTCAGGGCCTCAACCATCCAGTTGCATAAAAAATGGCTTTCCTGTGCGGGTGTGCGTTGGGCTTTTTTGGCTTGAGCTGAAGTGGTTAAATCGGTAAGCCCCGCCAGTGCGAGTTCGAGTATGGCTTGATTATAGGTTTGAGAATTCATTGTGGCTCCGCCGCGGGCTAAAGGGATTGATCTGATTAAATTGGGGCGATATTTATTGCGGCGGAGCTAGTTTAGCAAAGCAGTCGCTAAATCGATAACGATTCTTAGCGGCTGCTTGGGTGGGATATGGATTATTATGGCGCACCGACGAGGCTAGCCGCCGTCAGAATCAACTTAGGCGCAGGTCTCACCTTGTAGTTGGGATTCACATATTGGAAATGGATTAATCCTTGAGTATCAGCAATATAAATTGCCGGTACTGGCAGGACTAATCTTTTATCGCCTTCGGGCGTTGTCCAAAGTGGATTATCCAGTTTTAAGCGGCTCAGGTAAGTCTCAGTAACTTGCTTGCTGGTATAAAAGGCAAGCCCAAAGGCTTGCGATGCAAGCATTTTTTCATCTGAAAGTAATAAGTATTTCAGCTCATTTTTCGCCGCCGAGGCTTTTAACAGTGCTGGCGTATCGGGTGATATACCCACTAATTGAAAACCCATTTCAATGAGTTTTGGCTCGATCGCTTTTAATTGTCCCATTTGGTTGTTGCAAAACGGGCACCAGCCGCCACGGTAAAAGAAGAAAATCGTTGGTTTTTGTGCCGTTAATTTGGCTAAATCAACATTTTGGCCATTCATGTCTTGCAAAGTGATTGCGGGGATTTGCTCGCCATTGAGTAGTGGGCTAACCGAATATTCATCTTTGGCGATAGGTTGAGCGAGCGTGCTAAAACTGCCGAGCAGTAGGCTGATGGTCAGTAAAAAGCGCTGTAGTGTGGACTGCATTAGAGCATATCTCCTTGTCATTAGTTTTTGTTTCAATTAAATATTCTGCTGTTAACGGTAAACCGTTATTAGCCTGTGTGCTTGGGTGGACTGAGCATGGGTAGTAAACGTAGAAATAAGAACGGCGAGATGCGAAATTTATTGCAGTATTTGTCGTTATTTAGTGGGTTTGTTAATCAGTGCTATCACTCGGATATTGCAATAAGAACAAGATGTCCGCAAATCACTCTGAGTCAGATAGGTTTTAAATGGTAATAAAAAAGCGTCCGTTTAAGGACGCTTTAACATTATTATTAGTGTATTAAATTAGCGCGTTAAGATAGTTATCAACACAACATTATTTGAGTTTTTTGCCTTTGCTTGGGGCTTGACCAACTTTCATTTTCACGCGGCGGCCCTGCATGCTTTTTTCGGCGATGATCTGCTCGCTGACGTTGTCGAGTCGCTGTTGTTTTTTGGCAAAACTGCGACGGGTTTGCAGCTGTTTTAACAA
Organism: Shewanella sp. Sh95; assembly: GCF_001308045.1. NCBI lineage: Bacteria > Pseudomonadati > Pseudomonadota > Gammaproteobacteria > Alteromonadales > Shewanellaceae > Shewanella > Shewanella sp. Sh95. Next base: position 46,078 of record NZ_LGYY01000096.1, on the reverse strand, counting down.
CAACTCACGGCTACCGACCTCATATCCTGGAACGGTAATGCGGCGAATTTTTTGGCCGATTAGCTTTTCAATATCCGCTAGGGTGCGCTCTTCTTCACGGCTCACAAATGAAATCGCCACGCCACTTTTACCTGCACGACCTGTTCGGCCGATACGGTGAACATAGTCTTCGGCAAGGAAGGGTAAGTCGAAGTTGACCACATACTCAAGGCTGGGAATATCTAAACCGCGGGCGGCCACTTCGGTCGCCACTAGCACACGTACTTTACCGGATACAAATTCGCGCAGCGCACGGCGACGGCTACCTTGGGCTTTTTCACCGTGGACGACTTCAGAGGGAATACCATCTAAATTTAATTCTTTAACCAGAGTATCCGCTGCATCGCGGGTCGCGGTAAACACTAACACTTGTTGCCAGTTTTTCTTACCAATCAACTCCGATAATAGCTCGCGTTTACGACGCTGCTCTACCGGATACACCACTTGGCTAACGGTATCTGCGGTGGTGTTTTGTTTATCGGCGCTGATCACTTGGGGTTTGACCATCATCTCGTTAGCCAGTTTTTTCACTGCGCTGGAGAAGGTGGCTGAAAACAGTAGGTTTTGACGCTTCTTATTGACCGCTTGAAGAATTTTTTGAATGTCGGCACTAAAGCCCATATCCAGCATGCGATCGGCTTCATCGAGCACTAAAAAGTCAACGCTGGACAGACTTAAGTTACAGGCGGTAAGGTGCTCAAGTAAACGGCCAGGGGTCGCGACAATAATATCGGCACCGCGTTTTAACTTTTGCGCTTGAGTCTCAACTTTTACGCCACCGTAGATCGTTAATACGCTGAAATTTAAATACTTGCTGTAGGCTTCAACGTTTTCTGCTACTTGGGCGGCAAGTTCGCGAGTCGGAGTGAGGATTAATACCCGCGTGTTAGATTTTAAGGTTTCACTTGGGTTTTCAACCATTTTTTGTAGTATCGGCAGTGCGAAGGCGGCGGTTTTACCTGTGCCGGTTTGCGCGCTGGCGAGCACATCTTGGCCGCGGCGGATGGCTGGGATCGCTTGCTGCTGAATCGGTGTCATTTTTTGATAACCGCAATCTGAGATAGCGCGTAAAATCTCGGGGCAAAAACTAAAAGATTCAAATCTCATTTTGGATTCCTGTCATTCACTCATTCAATCATTCAAGCGCCTTACCCTATTACAGACACTTTTACAGCAAAGTATTCTGCCATGGGCGAACGTTAACGCACTTGTTTGTGCCTTTCTAACGCTTAGCGGTCAGAAAAATGGCGGGCGCGGAGTATAGCAAAATTTTCGGTTAAAACCTGTACTTTTTAACCCTTTGGCCGTTTATAACGATATTGCTGCTGTTTTGCTGATAATCAGAGGATTAACTTAAGGCGTGGATTGGCTTGGATAAAGGATGCCGCGCTATTGTGTGTCGACAATCGCGCGGCATTACAGCTAGCCAAAGGCGCGGCGTAGGCCAAGTGCTTTTTCAGCGCTGTGTTTTAAATGATTGGCGGCATCACCAATCTGATGCGTTGCCGCGAGGTTTTCACTGCTGCTTTGGGTGATGAAATGAATATTGTTGGTGATTTCATGCACCACTTGGCGCTGCTGATCGGCGGCCACCGCATTTTGCTGTGCAAAGGTGTGGATCTCGCTGACTTCTTGGTAAATGGTGTTGACGTTTTTGGCGGAGGTTTGAATGTCGTTAGCGCATTGCTCTGCATGTTGGCGGCTTTGCTCCATTTCTTTTGCCCACGCATTTAACATGCTGAACATCTTATCGACACTCTGCGAAATACTGTTGGTCGATAACTGAGTGCGGCTCGATAGGGCGCGCACTTCATCGGCCACCACCGCAAAGCCGCGCCCTTGTTCACCCGCTCTCGCGGCTTCAATGGCGGCATTGAGGGCAAGCAGGTTAGTTTGCTCAGCAATAGAATCAATCTCACCCATGGCACTGGCAACTCGTTCAGCTTCTTGATTAAGCAGATTGGCATTATTCGCTGCATCGGCGACGGATTTAGCCAGCTGTTCGACCTTTTGGGTATTAGCCTTCATATTGGCGCTGCTTTTTAGGCAGAGATCATAGGCGGTATTAATGCTGGTTGAGGTTCGTTGAGTGTTTTGAGCAACTTCGGTAATCGTCGAACTCATTTCTTCCATTGCACTTGCCAGTTGCTCGAGCTGGTTTTTCTCTTGATCTAGGCTGGCATAGGTTTGTTCAGTGGTGACCACAAGTTGATCGGCTATCGCATGCAATTGATTAGCTTGATCTTGAGTGCGGCCGAGTACGCCATTCATCTTGGCTTGTAATAAGATCAATTGAAAATCGAGAATCGATGAGGTGTCAGCTCCCGAGTAGATGTAGCGACTAATAGAATCGTATTTTGTTTGCATATCAATCAACTTGGCCGGAATACGAAAGGCTTCATCGTAGAAGATAGCTAAGTTAAGGCCCATTAAAATCGCGCCAGCGATAATCACTCCCCAACCCCAAAGGTAACCCGCAATTAATAATCCTGTCGATGCAACTACAGCAGAGACAACACGTTTTTGCATTAAACTAAGTGGCTTAGTAATGGATTTATTGTCCAATAACCTGCGGTAAATAGCTGTTGCTCTAGTGACATAGGCTGCCTGCGGTTGCAGACGAACCGACTGATAACCAACAATTGTGCCATTCTCAAACACGGGAGAAACAAAGGCATCAACCCAATAAAAATCGCCATTTTTACAGCGATTTTTAACTATGCCACGCCAAGATTGGCCGGATTTTAGTTTTTGCCACATCTCTTTAAAAGCGGCACTAGGCATATCGGGATGACGTACTTTGTTATGCTGATGCCCAATTAATTCTTCGGCACTGTATCCTGATACTTCGGCAAATCGTTGATTAACATAAGTAATAATCCCGCGGGTATCTGTGGTGGATATCAATTCGTCTTGAGGAGTGAGGCGGATCTCTTGTGCGTGATGATGGTTGTTACTGATTTTATTGTGACTAGGGTTACTCTGGCTCATTTCGTGTGTCCATTCTGGGCCGATATTATGATTAGGGTAAATGTAATGCTAAAGCTTGTGCCGACTCTCATGGGGGGCGGCTAATTATGTGATAATGGTATCATTTTTGTGTGGATATTGGAGAGTGGTTTTTAGCATTACCCATAAGAAAAGTAATGCATTTTTATTTTTCTAACTTTTTAAAAATATTAGTTTTTTTATTGCTATTTAAACGAGTGTTTATCCTGTTCATCGGCATATTTAGTGTGATATCTACTTTAGTATTAGCGGTTTTTGTCAGGTTAATAAGGTTGTTTTGAAGCAATAGGGAGAGGGTTTATACAAGCCAACGTCAGTGCATAAAGCGCTTTATATAGTGAATATTCGTCGTCCTTTGTGAGCCTCACAGGCATTGTGCCCACATGGTGCATTGACTTAAAAGGAAGTCGCGTCAATGCACCTTGGATTGAAATACCAGTGATAGTCCGAATTGATTAGATATCTAATGTTGTTGGTATTACATGATGATCTGCGGTTTACTGACGCACAAACCTAAAATGGTGTAGCTTCAATACTCTAAAACAATAAACCCAAGACAGTATGTCTTGGGTTTATCTAGTTACGAGGGGTTTTAACGATGAGTCATTAAATAGCTTTTGTCGCCTGTGTGAGCCACTCTAGTTCAGTGCCAGACATCAAAGGCGACAGGGTATTAAACACTTTCTGATGGTAAGCATTAAACCAGTCGATTTCGCCTTGGGTTAACAGGCGCTTATCGATAAGGCGAGCATCCATGGGGATCAGCGTTAGGGCATCGAATTCATACATTTCACGTTCGGCGCCCTTTAAGGCTTCGCAATGCTGCACTACCACTAGATTTTCGAGGCGAATACCAAAACTGTCGGCGCGGTAATAACCTGGCTCATTTGATAACACCATGCCAGGCATTAAGGCGATAGCATTAAGATTTTTACCTATGCGCTGTGGGCCTTCATGCACACTCAGGAAATGACCGACGCCATGGCCTGTGCCGTGGTCGTAATCAAAGCCATGTTGCCACAGATATTGGCGGGCAAAAGCATCGAGTTGTTGGCCTGTCGTGCCTTTAGGGTAGCGGGCTTGATCTAAGGCAATATGGCCTTTAAGTACCAGTGTCACCATCTTTTTCTGTTCATCATTCACTTCGCCAATGGCGATGGTGCGGGTGACGTCCGTGGTGCCGTCCAGATATTGAGCGCCAGAATCCACTAAGTAGATGCTGTTCATCGTCATCATCGCAGGCGTGCCATTGTTATGGTTATAGTGACACATGGCCGCATTGGCGCCAGCGGCGGAGATGGTGTCGAAGCTTGGCTCGCGATACTTGGGATCTTCGAGGCGGAAACTTTCTAACTTGTCGGCAAGAGTGGCTTCATCGTGCAGACGATTAGCCACGACTTCGGCATCGAGCCATGCAAGAAAACGGCTCACTGCTACACCATCACGGATATGGCTGGCACGCATGCCCGCTAATTCGGCGGCATTTTTTTGGGCTTTAGGCAGAGAGACTGGGTCGATACCAGCAATCAATTTGGCGCCAGCATCGCGGGCAAGATTTTGCGCCCAAGCGTTAGCAGAGTTGGGATCGGCCAGCAGTTTCACGCCCTGCAAACTTGCCAAGGTATCGGCAAGTGAAGCTTCACTGTTAAAGCTCACACCCGCTCCAACGTGTTCCTCAATGCCTTCGGGGAGTTTGCTCAAATCGGTAAACAGCTGCATATCACCATTGGCATGGAGCAGGGCGCAGCCGAGCACGACAGGGAGGCGAGGAACATCATTACCACGGATATTAAGCAGCCAGCAGAAAGAATCCAAAGCGGCTATTAGCGCGACATCGGCGCCGGCTTTTTTGACTAGTGCGCCAATCTCGGTCCGTTTTTGCAGGCTGGTCTTACCCGCACTTTCATTACTAAATAAGGTGATAGCTGCGCTCGACGGTGCAGGTCGATTTTGCCAGTGCTTATCAATCGGATTCTGTTCGACTGCCACCAGCTCGATTTGGGCTTTCGCTAACGTCGCTTTGGCGTTTTCAAACCAGGCTAAGGTGTGTAAACGGGCATCAAATCCGACACGTGAACCTGCGGGTAACGTGTCGCATAACCATTCGATTTGCGGAGTGTCTGTCAGGCTTTCATAGCTAAAGAGGTTTGCATCGACCTGTAAACGCACTTGTACCGTATAACGACCATCGGTAAAAATGGCGGCTTTGTCTTTTAGGACAATGGCCATGCCGGCTGAACCGGTAAAATCCGTCGCCCAATAAAGACGCTCGTTGTGCTCTGGCACATATTCGCCTAAATACTCATCGGCGCGCGGAATAATAAAGGCGTCTAAGTTGGTGTTTGCTAGCTCGCTACGAATGGCGGTAAGACGGTTGGCAATCTTATTTGATTGCAATGGTTGTGACGGCGAAGGTAACGACATAGGGGCTCCAAATTGATGGCATGGGCTACAAAGGTAGGCTGCCAAATTATCATGGGTAATGCTGGCGAAAAGGATGCAAATTGACAGCGATTATCGCAAGCTCAGCAACGAAGTTGCAAGGTATGGAATAAAGGATTTTGTATACAATTTTGTGTTTTAGCCGACATTTTGTGATGAAAATGGCTGTGATCTCTCGCTAATAATCAAATTAAATTGTTATCTGAATCACTCTGGAATCATGACTAATTCTTACAAATTAGCTACTTAAGTTTTATTCAATCGCTAATATTGACCCATTATGCTAACATTCGCCATCTCCGCTCGGGGTCAGAGGGGAGCACATGTATCAGTGGAGTTGGCGATGCAAACATTAACAATAGACGTGGGCGGTAGCAAAGCCCTGTTCGAACTTCAACTCAAGGGGCATACAGAACAATATAAAATCCCCACGGGTGAAGGCTTTAAAATTGAAGACTTAAATAATCAAATTGCGGCGCTAGAACGGGATTATGATTTGCAGCATTACCATTTAGCGATCGCTGTACCAGGGCTTGTACAACAGAATCGTTTGGTATCTTGTAAATCCTTGCCCGGTTTAAATGGGTTGAGTTTTGATACCTTGAAAACCCAAGGTCAGCTTAAGTTTATCTGTAATGATATCGATGCGGGCATGCAGGCAACCTGTGATGAAAAATATGCCTGTGAGTTGTTAGTCATGTGTGGCACCGGTATCGGTATGTCGATTGCCTTTAACGGCAAAGCGTACACCGGCGCAACTGGCGTCGCTGGTGAGTTAGGGCATTGCCGAGTGATGACAGAATCGGGGGAGTTCACTTTAGAGCAGCTTGCGAGTGGTGATTCTATCCGTAGTCGGAAGATTTCTACTGCCGATGATGTATACCGTGCAGGTACTTATCTTGGTATGGGACTCGCATGGGCGGTAAATCTCTTTAATCCTAATCGGATCTGGTTAGCGGGCGGCATGATGAACAGTGCGCCTTACTATAAAGGATGTCTGGACAGTTTAAGACGCATGGCCTTGAGTGCGCCATTAGCCGAAATGAAGATTAATCGTGTCGATGATATGGAAACCTTAGTTTGTCGTGGTTTATCAGTGATCTTGGCAAGGGATTTTTCGGATAAAGTTAGCGCGAGTGACTAACCGACAGCTTAAGCTCAAATCTTCGTGTTACTCATGCTTGATAGTGCAATTACCCTATAAACTTGGGGTGAATTGAGCTGATAAAATTGTTGTGAAACAATGCGGTCATCGGGCCCAAGTGATTGTTAACGTAATTATTTGTTAACTTAAACACTTTTATTCGATGATCGCATTTTTATTCTCTGCGTTTAGTCGCTTTGACATACATAGTATAGCGAACGGCCCAGTTAATCGTTTCGATATTGTGAACAAACACTCCGGCTGATAGAGCAAACCAAAGGTTGTCATGACAGCTAAATCTATCCTATTAATTTCTTTTAAATACAGATAATTATTTTTATTCCCCGTAGGTGTTCTTGACGAAAAATCCTTTTTGGTAACGAGTGTTGCACTAAAAATGTTGTTATTTGGTTGCAATTGGGTTTGGTTGCAGCCTATGCTAGTTACCACAATGACAACGTTGTCATTGGTGTGAAAGGCAAACCAATCGAAAGGTTGGGACGCAAAGCCTCCGGTCTAAAGGTTTGTGAATACCTATGATAGCGGGGATACCGCAGGTTGTTTCTTCGTGTCGCTATATGCGCATGGTGTTAAGATTTTTTTCCTGTCTATGCTTTGTTTGCCTTATTGATGCATAACTTACTCAATAGGGAATTATCATGTTTAAAACTCAAATATCCACCGCAGCGATGTTGGTGGTTTCGGTGCTGGCATCGACAGCCAGTTTTCATACATTGGCTGCCGCGCCAGGCAAACCAACGATAGGATGGGGCGAAACGAAGTTCGCTATTATCGAAGTAAATCAATCCGCTTCTGCTTACAATCAATTGGTAAAGGTTAAAGATGCTGCCGATGTGTCCGTTAATTGGAACCTTTGGAGTGGCAATGTTGGTGATACCGCGCAAGTTTTGCTGAACGGCAACCCCGTATGGGAAGGGCCATCTGGCACTTCTGGAACCGCAACGTTTAAGGTGAATAAAGGTGGCCGTTATCAGATGCAAGTGCAACTATGTAACAGCGATGGTTGTACAAAGAGCGATGCTAAAGAAATTCTCGTAGCAGATACCGATGGTAGCCATTTACTACCACTGAATGCATCTCTAAAAGAGAACAATCGCCCCTATGCGAACAAATCAGGCAAAGTGGTCGGGGGTTATTTTGTTGAATGGGGTGTTTACGGGCGTAAATTCCCGGTGGATAAGGTGCCCGCGCAAAACTTAACTCATATTTTATATGGCTTTACGCCCATTTGTGGCGGCAACGGTATCAATGATAGTTTAAAAGAAATTGAGGGTAGCTTTGAGGCATTACAGCGTGCCTGTGCTGGCCGTGCTGATTTTAAAGTGGCGATTCACGATCCTTGGGCGGCGGTGCAAATGCCACAAGCTGGTGTGAGCGATTACTCCGATCCCTACAAAGGCAACTTCGGCCAATTGATGGCATTAAAGCAAGCCTATCCCGATTTGAAGATCCTCCCGTCCGTTGGTGGCTGGACGCTCTCTGATCCCTTCTACTTTTTAGGGGATAAAACCAAGCGCGATACCTTTGTAGCTTCGGTGAAAGAGTTTTTACAAACTTGGAAGTTCTTTGATGGTGTGGATATTGATTGGGAGTTCCCCGGCGGCAGCGGCGCAAATCCAAGCTTAGGTAACGCCAATGATGGTCAAACCTATGTCATTTTAATGCGCGAATTAAGGGCAATGCTCGATGAGTTGAGTGCTGAAACCGGACGCACCTATGAACTTACCTCTGCTATCAGTGCAGGTGATGACAAGATTGCGAAAGTTGATTATCAGGCTGCACAGCAGTATATGGATTATATTTTCCTGATGAGTTATGACTTTAACGGTGGCTGGACTAATACTGAACTCGGCCATCAAACCAATCTCTACGAGGCAAGCTGGGATCCAAATACTCGCTATACCACAGATAATGGTGTTAAAGCATTGCTCTCGCAAGGTGTCACGCCAGGTAAGATTGTGGTTGGTGCGGCCATGTATGGTAGAGGCTGGACTGGCGTGAGTGGCTATAGTGGTAACAATCCATTCACTGGCACGGCGACGGGTAAAGTCAAAGGCACTTGGGAAGCCGGAGTTGTTGATTATCGCCAAATTGCCAAGGATTACATGGGGGCTGGTTGGAGTTATGCCTATGACGAAACCGCAGAAGCGCCTTCTGTCTTTAATGCATCTACAGGTGACTTAATCACTTTCGACGATGCGCGTTCGGTGAAAGCCAAAGGTCAGTATGTGCTGGCAAATCAGTTAGGTGGGTTGTTTGCGTGGGAATTGGATGCCGATAATGGCGATATTCTCAATGCCATGCACGAAGGTTTAGGCCATGGCGAGGGAACCACTCCGCCAGCGAATAGATCACCTATCGCAAATGCGGGCGCAGATGTGGCTGTCACAGGCGCAGTGGATGTACAACTTAACGGCAGTGGTTCGCGTGACCCTGAAAACGCAGTTTTAGGTTATCAATGGACACAGGTTTCAGGCCCAAGTTTAGTGATTAGCAACGCAGATTTAGCGAATGCCTCGGTGCTGTTGTCAGCGACGCAGTCCGATGTCGTGTATGTGTTTAGCTTGCAAGTGACTGACCCTGAAGGTTTATCCTCAACGGATACTGTGACCATTACCCATAAGGCAGATACACCTAATCAAGCGCCTGTGGTGAATGTGCCTGCGAGCGTGACAGTTGAAGCAGGGCAATCGGTGAGTATCAATGCGACTGCGACCGACGCAGATGGCGATAGCCTCACCTACGCATGGACAGTGCCAAGCAGCCTTGCGGCGAGCGGACAAAACAGTGCCACCCTTGTGATCACGGCGCCGAGTGTTTCTCAATCGACTCAGTATAGTGTGAGTGTATTAGTTTCTGATGGTGCGTTAGATACCAGTGCTACCTTGACCTTAACTGTAACGCCTAAGGTGACGGGGGGGCAATGTGATGCTACCGACCCCAACGCGGCAAATTATCCCGTTTGGAATGCGACCAGTATTTACAACACGGGCAATACCGTTAGTCATAATCAATTGGTGTGGAAGGCCAAATACTGGACTCAAGGCAATACGCCCTCAAGAACCGCCGATCAATGGCAATTGTTGAGTCAGGTTGAGTTAGGTTGGGATGCGGGCGTAGCCTACAACGGCGGCGCGACCACTAACTATAAAGGTCGCAAGTGGCAGGCAAAATGGTGGACTAAGGGAGATGTGCCCGGTGTCGCGTCCGTTTGGACTGATATAGGTGCAGCAGCGTGCCCGTAAGGGATATTAATAACGCTTAAATAAAACAAAGCCCTGCAATGCAGGGCTTTGTTTTTAATATGGAAACTAATTTATCTTCAACAGTTCAACATCAAAAATCAGTACCGAACCACCACCAATTTTGCCTGTGCTACGATTGCCGTAGGCAAGCTCACTTGGAATAAAGAAGCGATACTTATCGCCTTCAACCATCAGTTGCACGCCTTCGGTCCAACCTTTAATCACCCGATCCAACGGGAAGGCAATGGGCTCACCGCGCTCGACCGAGCTATCAAATACGGTACCGTCGATCAAAGTGCCGTGGTAATGCACAGTCACTGTATCACTCGCCTTAGGATGAACAGTGCCTGAGCCTTGATTTAACACTTTATATTGCAAACCTGAAGCTGTGGTAACCACATCTTCTTTGGTTTTGTTTTGCGCTAAAAATTCATTACCTAAACGGATATTTTCCTGCGCTGCTTTTTGGTTGTTCATCGAGGTAAAGAAGTAAAAAATCACCCCAGCAATCACAACAACGGCAAGTAACATTTTCATTTTAAAGAGTACCTCAGTCAATTTTGGTCATGTTATCAGTTTTTTAGCGTGTGAGGCTAGCGATGTTCGTGCGCGTAGCCGTGGATGCTTCGCGTTACATTTTATCACGCTTTAAAAGTACCCAAAGGCTTTATCCCGCTTTAGATATCGCTTAATCTGTGGCATTAGACGCTGCAAAAACTCAATAAAAACAGATAAAAAGAATAAACAAGGACAGTCCTATGTTAACCAAAGCGGCAAAACCTCTGGTCAAGCTGGTCGACCGTTATTTACCCGATCCCTATATTTTTGTCTTACTCCTCACGTTGGTCGTGATGATATCGGCCGTGGTGGCCGAGCAAAAAACACCCATGGACGTCATCAGCTACTGGGGCGATGGTTTTTGGGCACTGCTGAGTTTTTCGATGCAGATGCTGTTAGTGCTGGTGGCTGGATTTATGCTTGCCAGCTCACCACCGATAAAAAAATTGCTCGATGCCATCGCCGGCTTGGCTAAGTCTGCGCCGCAGGCGATTATCTTAGTGACGCTGGTTTCTCTGGCTGCCAGTTGGATTAACTGGGGTTTTGGTTTGGTAGTCGGCGCGTTATTTGCCAAGGCGTTGGCCCGTAAGGTACGAGTGGATTACCGTTTATTGGTTGCCAGTGCGTACTCGGGTTTTGTGGTTTGGCACGGCGGCTTGGCGGGGTCTATTCCGTTAACCATTGCCACTGCGGGGCATTTCTCAGAATCACAAATTGGCATTATCCCTACCAGTGAGACCATTTTTGCCAGTTTTAACTTGCTGTTAGTGTTGGTTTTATTTGTGGTTATGCCACTGGTAAACCGTTTTATGTTGCCAGAAGAAAAAGACAGCATCTATATCGACCCTAAGGCGCTTGAAGATGTGAGCAGTGAAGAGAGCAACACCGGACATGCGCCAAACGCTATCACTCGTCCCGCAGATACATTAGAAAATAGCCGTTTACTGGGCTGGAGTGTGGGCGGCGCAGGGCTGGTGTATTTAGGCTATTACTTTGCAGTGCAGGGCGGCAGCTTAAACCTTAATTTAGTTAACTTTTTATTTTTGTTCCTTGCCATAGTGCTGCATCAAACGCCACGCAGTTTATTGCAGAGTCTTAACGAAGCGATTAAAAGGCGGTGCGGGCATTGTGATTCAGTTCCCCTTCTACGCAGACATTATGGCGGTGATGATGCAATCGGGTTTAGCCCAAAGTATCTCCGAAGGATTTGTAGCCATCGCCAGTGCAGAAAGCCTGCCATTTTGGAGCTTTATCAGCGCAGGCATTGTGAACATTTTTGTGCCTTCGGGCGGCGGACAATGGGCGGTGCAGGCGCCGATTATGTTGCCAGCGGCTGAAGCGCTGGGCGCCGATGTGGCACGTGTTGCTATGGCGGTGGCTTGGGGTGATGCATGGACCAATCTTATTCAGCCTTTCTGGGCTCTACCTGTGCTGGCCATCGCCGGATTAAAGGCGCGGGATATTATGGGATTCTGTTTAATGCAGTTGATTATCACAGGGGTCATTATCAGTATTGCCCTAAGCTGGTTTTAAGTACTGATATAGCTCAAAATTTCCCCGTTAAAAGAATTAACGGTTAACGGGGCTAATTTTTTCATTGCGACTTCCGTATTGTGTCAATTCCAAATGTGGCCGACATTTTGTTATGTATGAGCCTTGAATTGGTGTCCCTAAGGGCTCTACAACTTGTAGGCATGCTGACATTCGTATCTTCAGGTTGATTGGAGATGCGCGCTTTAAATCAATCTATCCATCACTCCGGTTTGGAGCCCATAACCCAGCAAGGCCAAGTTGGTTACTACCGTTAGCCAAAACAGTTTACGAAAGGCCGTTTTTACTGATTTATGGCGTAGAAGGTGCTGGGCAAACAGTGCACCGGGCCAGCCGCCCATCAGCGACATCAGGTGCAAAGTACTTTCTTTGGTGCGCCATTTACCTCTTTTAGCGGCTGATTTATCAACGGCGTAGGTGAAAAAAGTGCATAAACTCAGCGCCAGATATAAACCAGCAATCGCGATTGGCAGCATATGCCACCAAGCCGCGCCAATTAACATGGCGAGAAAGACCAGCGCTAATAACAATGGCATCGAACTCGCCTTGCTGTGAATCACTCTCGGCTTTGAGGCGCGGGGCGAGCGGGTGTGAGTCGTTTTTTTGTTGTTCATTTGTTCTGGTGCTAGGGACGAATGGATTTAAAGGCAAGGTGGCGCCAGAGTTTTTCGAGCGGCCCTTGCTTAAAGTAGCGTAAATATACACTCGCAAGCAGCAATTGCAGTAGCGAATAACCCAAGGCTATTGCCATATAACCGCCTCTATTGAGGGTTAACAGTAACTCAGGGGCAAAGTGGCGAAAGATAAATACGCCAACGATAGATTGCAGAATATAAAGGCTAAAGGCGAGTTTGCCGACATTTTGCAGTGGCTTTAGCACGGTCGAGCGGTTTTGGCAGATATAAACCACTATATGGATATAAATCAGCGCCATCGGGATAGCACTCAGCATGACTAGAATGTCTGAAAACATCACCAGTATGGGGTTTTCGGTTAAGCCTAATAGGGTATCCATGGAGGATAACACTAAGGTGGCTAAAGCGAGTTTGAGTAAGGTGTTACGGTCAAAACCCTGTTCAAAGATGCCCTGTTGATAGAGTGCCATCCCCAGCAACATTAAGCCTGCCGTAAACCACATTAAGGTAAAAGGGATCACGAGCGCCATATAGCCAACTTGAATTAAATGCAGCAGCAGTTGGTTGGGGTAACTCGATGTCCAAGCGCTGTATTGCTCGGCAAAAAGCACTGATTCGCGGGTAAACAGTTCGTCACTGCCGCTAAGCGCTATTAAGCTGATCATCACTAAGGCAATGAAAATAAAAATATTGGCCTTACGTTTTAACTCGTCGATGCTGGCATCTCGGTAACAAAGTGCTAAAAAACCGCTGATCCCATAGGTCAGTAAAATATCACCGGGCCAGATAATAATGCCGTGGAGCAGGCCAAAGACAATTAACCATTTCAAGCGTGAGCTTAGCAGCGAATAAGCGGCCAAGCCCTTGTTGCTAAATCGCTGAAATTGAATATAAAGCCCAACACCAAAAAGGATAGAAAATAGGCTGATAAAGCGCCCTTCAATAAAGAAATTGCTAATGCTTTGGAGGATTTGGTCTGAAAGTAAGGGGATTTGATGGGGCGCATAGCCATAAAAACTTATCCCCATAAAATAGATATTCATAAAAAATATCCCCAAGACGGCTAAGCCCCGAATCGCATCGAGGTTGGCATTGCGAGTACTTGGGATCGAGTGATCGTGAGTGTGATTCGCCTTTGAGGGATTTGCCCAAGGATCTTTAGCAGCTTGAGTGATAGGTTTGATAGTAGGCATCCTTTCTCTACACGAAATGGGGTAAACCGAGTCAGAGCTCTGCTCCGTTCAATTTTATGGTACGAGGCCTTCGCCGAACTGGTGCTTAAGGTATATCACTGCTGAGCCATTCGATAAGAGCTACAAACAGCGTTGCTATTCACCAATATCTTCGTTCCATAGCTGTGGCTTGGCGGCGATAAAATCGCGCATCAGTTGTTTACACTCGGGGTTGTCCACCACTGTCACGTCGACTCCGCGGGACTGTACATAGGCTTCCGGCCCTTGAAAAGTGACATTTTCACCGACCACTACCTTAGGGATGCCGTAGAGTAAAATTGCGCCACTGCACATATCGCAAGGGGAGAGGGTTGAATAGAGCGTGGCCTTTTGATAATCGGCGGCGGTCAATCTGCCAGCGTTTTCGAGGCAATCCATCTCAGCGTGTAACACGGCGCTGCCTTGCTGCACGCGTTTATTATGCCCGCGGGCGATAATTTTACCGTCAATCACTAATACTGAGCCAATGGGGATACCGCCTTCGGCTAATCCTTGTTTGGCTTCATCAATGGCGGCCTGTAAAAATTCATCCATGTTGTCCCCCTGTTAGATTGTTTTGCTTAGCATAGCAGTCCGTAAGGTTTGGGCAAGACAACTTAACTTGTTATCTTGCTTGACGATTAACCTTGGCTCGGTGGCGTTAACTTATTTTTGCGGCTTTTCTGAAATCCATAATTTGATATGCCCCTTCACGACCACGACTCCTTGAGTGTCGTAGGCGGTTACGGGCACCAGCATATCGCCGGGGGCCCATTGCTCTGGCGTGACTTCAGCCACACACAAAATATCGCTGCCCGCTTTGGCGGTGTAATCCACACTCATGCCCTTAGGGATCCAGCGTAAATGGGCGGGTATCGAGGCTTCGGCCATCACGCCCATTGCCATTTCTAGGCCATTACAAATCGCAATCACGTGCACCGTTTTTATATGGTTATGAACAGCATGACGTTTTTTTATTAAACATGAACAGTAGTTAAGGCGTAATTCAGTGATCAGTGGTTTGATGGTGCCAAAATAAGGCGCCATACGTGACACCATCATTGAGAAGATTTTTTGGCCAAAGGGTAAACCTTGGGTCTTGTGGTAAAGCGCAAGCACCTTGTTAGGTTTGGTACGGGTTTCTTCGTGAGTACTCATGTTTATCCTTCATCGGAGTGCAAACTAAGGGGATAATCTTTGGCCAATGATGTTAGGTCTTAGTGGCGCGGTTATCTTTTTCTGGTCGGATGAGTGTAACATTGAGGTAACAATAATTGCCAGTCGGCTGAATTAAGTAAACTTCATTTCGCTGTTTTTAGGCTAACACCGTATAATCACGACAAATTTGTCATCAATGACACCACATATTGATTTAGCAACAAGGACTTACATTGAAATATTTGCTGACCTATTTTAAGGGCATGGCCATGGGCGCCGCCGATGTGGTGCCAGGGGTTTCGGGCGGCACCATCGCCTTCATTACTGGCATTCTTGATACCTTGCTTGAAAGCGTTAAGCGCATCAATCCATCCCTTTGGGGTGTGATTAAGTCGCAGGGGCTAAAAGGCGCTTTTATACATATCAATGGCGGATTTTTAGTGAGTTTATTGGCGGGGATCCTGACCAGTATTTTTAGCTTCGCTAAGCTGATTTCGTGGTTGCTGGTGGCGCATCCCATTCCGATTTGGTCATTCTTCTTTGGCTTAATCATTATTTCTGTGGTGCATATGCTCAAGCAGGTGAGCGGCTTTACGCTGGCACGCTTAGGTTTATTCGTGCTCGGCGTGTTAGCTGCTTGGGCAATTACTGTGCTTAATCCTGTGTCGGTGGAAGCCAGTTACTTAAATATCTTCTTTGGCGGTGCGATTGCGATTTGTGCCATGGTGTTACCCGGGATTTCGGGCAGTTTTATCTTATTATTGCTTGGCTTATATCCCGTTGTATTAGCAGCAGCCAAAAATATTCAACTCGATATTTTGGCGTGTTTTGCTGTGGGGGCCGTAATGGGGTTACTGACATTTAGCCATTTATTGTCGGCGCTGCTACGTAAATACCATGATGCCACTATCGTGTTTTTAACCGGATTGATGCTTGGTACCTTAGGCAAAATTTGGCCTTGGAAACAAACTTTAACCTGGCAGACCAACTCCCATGGCGAGCAAGTGCCTTTGCTGGAACAAAATATTTCGCCACTTAATTTTGAGCAAGTGACTGGCCAGCCCTCACAACTCTTGTTTGCTATTGTGTGCATGTTAGCGGCGATTGCCTTAGTGTGGGGCTTAGAAAAGGTTGGTAAACGGGATTAGCTAATTCTGTGGATGATGTGAATAAAAGCAGCGAATATCGCTGCTTTTCTGTTTTAAGGGCGATGGAATATCTCGACTTTAGGGCAATGTCATTTTGCTCGTTCTTTAGTTACAATCGCCCAATTATAGTGAGTGCTCAGCCATCGATGTTGTGCATCCGTTTAAACTCAGTGAGAGTTTGTTGTTACGATAAGGATATAGTTGTGGAAAAAAAACAGGTTCCCTGGGTTGGTGTGGCGCTAGCAATTTTTGCCTTAGGTCATGTAGTTAACTTACTCATTGATAAACAAGATTCTGAAATATCACCTGAATTAAAGCAGCAAATTTCTGACACGATCTTAGCTCATCGGCCATCATCCGCCGTGAATAATGTTGTCACTTCCACCCCGAACAACCTTGAGCTGGTTGACGATTCGCCCAAAATCCCGATGCCCGCTCAGTTAGCCCAAGTGAGTCAAATCTACAGTAATCTCAGTGCATTTGCGGCGCTCAAGCAAGATGGCACTGTGGTGGCATGGGGCGAGCCTGACTGTGGCGGCGATATCAATAATGCCGCCGAGCCTCTGGTCAATATAAAACACCTATATGCGGCAGAGGATAGTTGTGGTTTTGCGGCCTTAACCCATGACGGAAAGCTTATTCCTTGGGGAATGGCGATGAAGCAAGTACTGACAGGTGTTCGTTCTTTTGTGTTGGGAGAGGTGCTGTATGCGGCCATCAAACAAGATGGCAGTGTAGTGAGTTGGTCTAACTTGGATTCAACGCCTGCCGAACTGATCTCGGGGCAATATGCCGCGCCTGCTATGACCAATATTGACACAGTGTTGATTAACAAAGGTGCCTTTGCTGCCTTAAAGCAAGATGGAACTGTAGTCTCTTGGGGGGGCGCCGATTATGGCGGCGATAGTCGTCACGTAGCCTCTGAACTTACCCATGTCGATTTGCTCTATGCTAATGATAATGCCTTTACCGCGAGGACCGCGACAGGGAAATTAGTGTCTTGGGGCGGGCCCAGCGATGAGCAAAAAGGCCGTGAACAATTAGCCAAACTTAGCCAATTAGCACCAGCCGTGAAAGTTGTTAACACCGATCATGGGTTTGCGGCACTGCTGGCGGATGGCAGCGTATATTCGTGGGGTGAGGGCGAATTGACTGAGTATCATGCCGCGTTTCCAGCGCGTTTATCTACCACAAGTCGCGCCAATAAAGTAATTGATATTTATGCAAATCGTGGTGCGTTTGCCGCTCTAACCATTAGTCGTCAACTGTACGTATGGGGCAGTAAATTCAATGGTGCCGATACGTCAGTCATACAGGAAAAGTTGCAAAACATTGATAAGGTTTATCCCTTTGATGAGGGATTTGTCGCGCTACGTCGGGATAATACGGCCGTTGCTTGGGAAGGTTGGGACTTGGGACAGCATCAACCACGTTATCAAGAAATCCCGCAGGTGGACAAGGTGGTGACCTATGAGCGGGAGTTTGCCTTTTTAAAACAGGATGGCACTGTGGTTGATGGTCACTCTGGACCTAAAACTCAAATCACTCAAGCATCGGATATTTTCCCGACAGGCTTTGGGTTTACGGTTAAACGCCAAGATGGTTCCATTGCTGTATGGATGGGTGAAGAGCCTGCGATGACCTTAGATAAGCAAGCCGTTGATTTGAGTCAAATGCGTGAGATTCGAAGCAATTTGTTTGATGCCATTGCGTTAATGGCCGATGGCACTGTACAGGCATGGAATATGATGGGCTTGAGCGGACAAGCCTCGCAATAACGAGCGCAAAATACTAAAACGCAAGGGCTAAGGTTATTAGATCTTAGCCCTTTGTTTTAGGCTGAGACTTTGTCGTTTTCAGCTTGATTGGCTTTGATTTCACGCAAATAGCGGTAAATGGAATGCACTGAAATCCCCAATCGAGTGGCGGCGACTTGGGCGCTATCCTTGAGTTCAAAAATCCCTAATTCATGGAGTTGATTGACGATTTCGCGACTTTTTTGCGAAGGTGAAATCGCAGCGTTAGCACGAACTTCGTGGTTCACACTGTCAATCGCACTATGTAGCGCCTCATCAATATTGCGTGCGAATACTTCGGGTGAATGGGTCTGCTCATTGCTAAACAGTTGTTCTGGCATCATAGTGCGCAGGACTGATTGCAATGGGGCATCCATATCCGTGTTGATACAGAGCAATCCAATCGGTTGATCTTTGCTATTGCGGATAATGGTGGTGGTTGATCGGAGTGTTTTACCGTTGGCACATTTTGTCAGGTAAGCGTTAGAAATATCTTGTCCCGATTTTAGTTTTTGTATCGCAAGATTGGTAATCGGCGCGCCAACTTCTCGCCCGGTTATATGACCATTGGCAATTTTAACCACCGAAGGATGCTTAGCATCTAAGCTGTGCAGCACTACCTCTGTATGCTGGCCATACATGGCGGCAATCCCATCGACGATATTTTCGATCGACTTGAGTATATCCAGATCGCTTTGGGTTAAGTCATGTAATTTCATCATGTTAGCCTTTATTCAGAAGCCTATCAGGAATAACCGTCTTACTCTGACATGATGTTAATAATGGTGACATCCGTTGATGACATACCATTAAGGACCATTCTGCCAATGTTTTTGATGGTCTTCTCAACATCTTTGGCAATGATGCCTTGCCCAGAAACGTTTTGGCTGTTGAGCGCCATTAAGAAGGAGCGCACCGCCGCACTCGATGAGGTACTGACCTTCATAGCGCAGGAGGCTTTCGCACCATCACAGACCATACCCGAGCTGTCGCTGATAACGTTTTGAATCGCAAAGCAGGATTGCTCGAAACTGCCGCCTGCTAAATACACCATCGCCATAGAGGCGGCGGCGCTGGTGACCGTATTGCCACAAAATGCCGATAATGGCGGGTAGTGTGACTTAATATAAATCGCCCCTAAGTGGCTCATAATTAAGGCGCGCGCCAGCTTTTCTTCACTGACTTTATAACACTGAGCGGTGATCACTACCGGAATCGTGGCCGCAATCCCTTGGTTACCACTGCCTAAATTGCTCATGGCGGGCAGATTAGCGCCGCCCATACGCGCATCGGAAGCTGCCGCAGTTAGCATCACAATTTTATTGAGTAGGTCTTCGCCAATAATCCCCGCGGCAATACCGTTTTTCATGGTGCGGCCGACTTCTAATCCATAGGGTTTGGACATACCTTCATCGGATAATTTGCTATTTAACTCAGAGGCTTTAAGGATAAATTGGATTTCTTCGAAGGGGACTTCTTGGGCGAAGTGGTAAATCGATTCAATATTGATATCGACGCCGTCGCAGATTGAGCCTGTAGCCTTGGCTTGGGCGTTATCGGCGGTAAAGACTAACTCACCATTTAGGCGCTTCTCGGCTATTAAAGTATGGCCGCCGCAGATTTTCACCATGGCTTCTTGTTCACCCGCGGTTAATGTCACACAGCAATAGATAAATTCGTCGGTCGCGGTACGCTCAACCTTCACTTTACCCGCATCAATAAGGGTTTGTGCTTGCGCCACTTGCTCTGGGGTGACGCTGGCTAGTACTTCCAATCCTGCGTCGGCATTGCCCGCAAGTGCGCCAGTGGCGGCAGCGATCGCAAGACCTATTTTACCTGTTCCAGGCACATAGACGCCCATTGAGTTTTTATACAGATTATCAGAGACCTGCACTGCAATTGCGTCTGGATCACCAGTCAACAATGTGCGTGCAACCGCCGCCGCGTAAGCTGCGGCAATCGGCTCTGTGCAGCCTAAAGCAGGTTTAACAACTTGGTTGATGATGTGAATATACTGCTGCCATTGGGGTTTCATCGGGCTACAACCTTACAGATGCTTAATCGTTAACGTGGGCGATGGCTTCGATTTCCACTTTGACACCCAGTGGGAGATCCTTCACCGCAAAACAGCTGCGCGCTGGGCAGTCGGTTTTAAAATAGGTTTTATAAACGTCGTTAAAAGCGGCAAAATCACTGATTTCGCTTAAGTAACAAGTGGTTTTAAGTACGGTTTCAATGCTGCCGCCGCCAGCTTCGAGCACGTATTTTAGATTCTCAAGGCATTGCACCGATTGCTCGCTGATGCCGCCATCAACCACGCCACCTTTGTCTTTGCATACTGGCAGTTGTCCTGAGGTAAAAATAAGGTTGTTACAGCGAGTGCCGTGGGAATAAGGGCCAATGGCCAGAGGCGCGTGTTCTGCGTGAATAATGCTTTTCATGATTGAATCACCAAAGTCTAAATTTGCAACATTATTTGCATTTTTTGGCGATAGAGCAATCGTTATTGCAAATATTTTTGTATCCATAGAAAGTTTTTGTATTTTTTATTTAGCTATATCAGATTGTTATGTTTTGTGGCTGCTACTGTTGGAAACACTCAACTTGGCTTTGACTCAAATGAATTTGCATTAGATAGCGGTTTTATGACTCGGTAATACCCTTGTTAGCTTTAACTCTGGTTAATAGGATTAATAGTATTAAGAGGATTAAGCCCAAATGAATCCGAGCGAAGATTTTGGCTAGATTCTAAAGCTGTTGCCAAATTTAGTTGACCACTACAAGGTGAGTTTACGCGTCAATCGTGAGCTTATTGCAAGTCCATTGAACGTAGTTATCATTGCAATAAGCTGTTTGATATACATTTATTTATCCGAGCTTGGTGTCTTCTGGCAAACGCTTACTCTTACATTTTGTCATAAGAGCTGCTCGACATTGAAGTAGAATAACTAGGCGTTATTCCTTGTTTCACGAGCACGATCTTGCCATAACGAACAACATTTAATCTCGAAACATTCCATACGCCCGAGAAATGAGCACACACTCAAAATTTGTTTGAAGGTGTGTGAATCAAGCTAAAGCTTAAACTGCGAAGTCGCATTCTTCAGTTCATCGGCAAAATCGACTAAGCCTTCCGACACATTTCGCACCTGTGACAAAATCTGTAAGGTTTCGTCAAAGGAAGCATTCATACTAACCACATTATTTACAACGAGAGAGGCGACAGAAGCTTGTTCTTCGGTTGCAGAAGCAATATTCGTGTTCATTCCATTAATACTGACGATTTGCTCTTGGATTGATTTTAAGGCGAGGCCAGTATTTTTCGCGTTGGTTTCATTTTCTGAGGATTTGGTTAAGGCGGCATTCATGGTATTGACGGAAGAAACCGCGGCGGTTTTAAGATTTTGTAATACTTGACGGATTTCAGTGGTTGCATCGGCGGTTTTAGAGGCTAGGGCGCGCACCTCATCGGCGACGACCGCGAAACCTCGGCCTTGTTCACCCGCACGTGCGGCCTCAATCGCGGCGTTTAGCGCTAACAGATTGGTTTGTTCTGCAATCGAGGTAATCACATTTAAAATTGAGGTGACATTTTCAGTATCTCTAGCCAACTCATTGATAGAATTTGAAGCAACTTGGATTCCTTTGTTGAGATCTTGGGAGATATCTATGGTTCGTTGCACCACATTCATGCCTTGCATGGCTTCTTTTTCGGCAACTTGGGCGGCACTGGCGGCTTGTCGAGCATTTTGCGATATTTCAATCACGGAATGACGCATATCCTCCATTGAAACTTGCACTGTACTCGCATCTTGACTCTGTTGCTGAGTCGCTTTAGTCGCATCTTCCATCCGCTGTTTTAACGAATGTGAACTCTCTAACAGCGGGTCTGTTACGTTCACTACTTGGAGGATGGAATCGGCAAGTAATCTTAGAAATCGATTGAAGTTGCTGGAAACTTGGCCTAACTCATCAGTGCCAGAAACAGTGAGTTGATGATTTAAATCCCCTTTGCCATCAGCGAGTTCTTCAAGCGAGCGGGCAACGCTATGGGCGGCGGAGCTAATCGAGCGAGCAATTGCAATGGTCACAATAAACATCACGATAAGTAATGCAATACCAGAGGACACCGTTAGCCACAGGCTTTGCTCCGATCTGTCTGCGGCTTCTTTGATCGCTTGTTTAAACTCAATGATTTTACTCTGTTTGTAGGCTTGTACCTCATTGAGAACCGCTTCAAAGGCTTGGGACTTTTCTTGGCTGATTTGGCCAATATTTGCCATATCGATAGTCCCAGCCAGCATGCCTTTAGCTAGCTTTAGCGTCATGTCATTGTAGCGGGTGAGTTTATTAGATAAGCCGTTTAACTGAGTTGCCTGCGAGGGATCAACGCTATCAAGCTGTTGTAGATTCTTACGAACTGACTCGTACATATTTTCCGCGTTGGTCAATAAATCTTCATCTGCAAAGGAAACCGATTGGGTATAAAGTTCATCGAGTCGTTGCACAAAAAATACGTTTTGATTGGCTAACTCTACTCTTTGATAAACTTGTTGCTCCATATAATTAAGCGTTGCGCGATTTTTATTAATTGAAATAACACTAATGCTTAAATTTAATGTGAATATAACGACAGCTAAAATAAAAATTGCGCCAACTTTTTTAAAAATAGAAACGTTGTTAAAAAAATTCATTATCAGCCCCCAAAAGGTGCCGGAGTATACTCCGGCACACCAACTTAAAATTCGGCAACCACTTTGACCGAATCATTGGCCTCACTACTATCAATATAGCCAATAATATTGGGGTTTGAAGAAACAAGTTTAATCATTTCTGCCCCACTAGTGACTTCTTTGGGCGGTGTTCCTTTACCGGTAAATACTTTTTGTGACCAATAGGATTTGAGTTGACTCGATGATTTACCTAAGACTTTTGAGTCAAAGGTTTCCCTTAATGGTACGGCACTGTCCAAATTCACTGGAACAGCGGAGGCACCGTTAGGGAAGGTTTTTGTTTTTCCTAGATAAATGTTTTCTATCGCTTTTTGATCAATAGTATCGCCATTGCTCGGATGAACAATTACCACCACGCCTGCCCAAATGGGCATTGATACTAAGCTAAGTAGGATTGAGCAAAGTAATTTTTTCATGTCTCTCTCCTAAAATACCAAGTCAACGCCGAGGCTGATGGATTGCGAGTCTCCCGCGACCTTCATGCCTGGGCCGCCTTCATCTTTTACATCATCGTATTGAATTTTAAAGGCGGCAGAGGGATGGAAATCCCAACGTATACCCGCAGAAGTGGTGTGATGGACTTCACCACCTTCACCATCATTAAAGTCAGAATACGAGACATAAGGCATAACAGATTTTATGCGGTATCCCAATGTGACGAGATAAGTGTCTAGATTACTGCCATCTAGATCCAATCTATTCAGCTCAGATAAAAATAAGAAGTTGTTATAATCGATATTGACCGATAAGCCGTAAAATTTACCTGTTCTTTGTTTATTGCCATTCCATTCTTGTTGTACACCACCAATATAACGCTCATTGGTATATTGCATATGGGTTAAGCGAATATCCAACCAGTCACGATTTAATTGCACTACGATTCCACCAATATCTTTCCAAACTTCGCGAGTGTTCTCGAGAAAGAAGAAATCGGAGAGTAATTTATTGGGGTCACTATCTTCACTGCCGTAATAGACCTGTCCAGACATAGTCCATTCGCCAATAAGATAGTTATATAGCGCACTAACACCTGTGTAGTTAAATATTTGCCATGTGTAGTTGTCTGCTGGTGGACGGATCCAAGGATAGGCATATCCCACGTCGAAAAAGTCACTGTAATAATAGAGTGGCAGTCTTTTTTTACCGCCTTGTACCGTCCAGTGTTCATTTAATTCGTAGGATAAATAGGCCCACTCAAAATCGGCTGAAAAGTCATCGGCACCTCGGGAAACCACCTGAGCGGTGGCGGATAATCCTTCTAGTAAATCGGCTGAAAATTGAATACCAAAAAGTGTGTCGGGTTTAAAGCTGATATCTTCATCGTATGCGCCCACGAGTGGATAATCAGCTAGGAAGGTTGGGCCAAGGTCAAACTCTGCAACGCCAGTGCCATCTATTACTCTACCCGCAACCACTGAGGCAAAACCTGAAATATTCACTTCGGCTTGGGCACTGGTGGCAAGTAAGAGAGAACAGAGACTGAATAACAGTTTATGTTTCATAGATAAACCTACTTTTGTAAGGTATGTGCATTTTTAAGCCTAGAATGAATGTGGTTTTTTACCATTATTTTTGGAACAATTTTGCAACAATCACGTCTAAGTTTCATTTTCCGGCAGAGCTTCAGGGCTTTTTTACTTTGATTTTGATTTATTTGGTGTTTAGTCATTTTGACCATGCATCAGTTAAGAGGCTGTCGAGCCAAACATGGATAAGTAATGTGTGACAACGTTTTTAAGAGTACTGAATTGACCGACCGCTAAACTCAATACCTTTGCGACAAAATGTCCCACTTATCTTAACTATTCTTGCATTTATGTGCTCTTTAAGGGGTTTTTGGTACATCGATCCCATTCCCATCCACGACACTATTGAGGTGCAGATGGGACTTTCTATAATCGCTATCAAGTACTTTAGTGGTCTCTTTTTTTCTAATACTTATCCATATAAGGAATGTCTAATGCAAAGGCGTGATTTTTTGAAAGGTGCAGCAATTCTCTCGGCAGCGGGAACCGTGATGCCAGTGTTGGCGGCGTCGACTCAAGGTTCAATGGTCGATAAAGCCTGCGGCCGTCGCCGTTTTACCTTAACCAATACCTATCAATTAGTCGCGCCAGAAGGCTCATCCGGTGTGGTGAAGTTATGGGTGCCGCTACCCGAAAACACGGCCTTTCAACAGGTTGAAAAACTTAACTTTAGCGGCACTTATCAAGATGCTTATATCAGTGCTAATAACCATTATGGCGCCAAAACCCTGTTTGCGACTTGGCCCGATGCTAAAGGTAAAATGACCTTAACATTAGAATTAGTGATAGAAACCCAAGATTGGGAACCCCTTAAAAGCGGCGAGTTAAGCCATTATCGCGCGCCAGTAAAACCTGAGTATCCTGCTGAAGTCGCTATCTACCTTAAGCCAACCAAGCATATGCCAGTGGACGGTATCGTGAAGCAGACCGCCGATAAGATTGTGGGTAAAGAGACCGAACCACTCAAACAAGCACAACTCATTTTTAACTGGGTGAGTGCCAATATGTACCGTGATAACAGTGTGATAGGTTGCGGTAATGGTGATGTGGCCGCGATTCTTGAAAGTGGCAAACTCGGTGGAAAATGCACTGATATCAACTCAGTGTTTGTGGCGCTGATGCGCGCAGTGGGTGTGCCCGCCCGTGAGATGTTTGGTATTCGTTTAGGCCAAGCGATCAAGATGGGGAAATACTCTAAAAAAGCCTTTGGCAGTGCTGATGAAAAAGGGGTTGCCGATGTCACTGGTGGCCAACATTGCCGTGCCATGTTCTACCTTGCTGGTTATGGCTGGTTACCCGCTGATCCTGCGGATGTGACTAAAATGCGCCTCACCGAGAATAAAGAACATAACGACCCTGCAGTGCAAGCGGTGAACGACTACCTATTTGGTAACTGGGAAATGAATTGGGTAGGCTTTAACTATGGCCGTGACTTTGACTTATTCCCCGCCGCAGAGCAGACTCCACTCAACAATTTTGGTTACCCTTACGCTGAAGTGGATGGCGACCCTGTCAATTACTATGAGCCAAAAGTATTTGCCTATGACTACCAGTCAAGCGAACAGCGTTAAACAGCTGTTAGCCACCATGACCGCCGCAGTGATTGCGGCGATCGCCTCCAGCCTTTGTTGTATTGCGCCCTTAATCTATTTAGTGTTTGGCGTCTCTGCGGCGGGGCTGTCGGGGCTATCGAGTTTAGGTTGGTTACAAGTGCCTATGTTGATCCTGTCAACCGGGCTTATCTTGTTTGGGTTTTGGCGTTTGTACTTTGCTAAAAAGCCGCTTTGTACCGGCAAGTTTAGCCGAGGACAAATGTTGCTCATTTACTGGCTTAGCGTGCCGATTGTGTTGGCCTTTCAGCTGTATCCCTTTGTTTTACCTTGGTTGCTTGAGGTGTTTGAATGAAGCCACTATCACGTATCACAGGATTTACCACACGATTAACCACACTATCGACCCTATTAGCCATCACATCATTAGGATTTACGCCCTCCACTTGGGCAGACAATCTGTTGGTCACACTCGATGTTAAAGGCATGACTTGCCCATTATGCGTTACCGTCGTCAATCAAGCCCTGCGCAAAACCGATGGCGTGATTAAGGCCAAAGCCAATTTGAAAACTGAGCAAGCGGTAGTGACAGTCGCTGAGGATTATAACCTCGATAATCTGCTAAAAGCTGTTGATGCCACCGGATATAAAGGCAGCATCAACAAGGTTGAAAAGCAGAGTTGAGAAGCTTTTAGCCGTTCGAGTGAATCGTTAGTACAGGCTAATCTTGGCTTTCAAGAACGGCTTTTAAGCGCGCAAAGGTTTTCATTGAGTCCGTGGCTAACATCGTTTGATAGGCTGGATTTTGGGCGTGCAACTCATATTTATTCGGCGCTGTTTTTCTAACAACGCGGAGCAAATACTGGTTATCCCCCGTATCTTGCTTTATCTGGTGGTGTTGTGGTTTTTATTAAAACGATTCAGATTGCTCTTGCTACAGTTAATATTAAGTCCATTTTGCGTATTTCCTAATAAGTTCAGTCTTTTAAATAGCTTGATATTAAGACACATAGCTTGGGTTGACGAGTTTTATTAGGGATTGCAGATGTTAACTATCGCGCTGGCGGGCTAATAACAAGGGGTTAACAGGTGAGTGTTAACCCCTTTTTTGAAGCGTTTTACTTCAGTTTTTTAAATCATTTTTGACTAATTTTTAAATCATTTTTTGAAGAAGGCTTCGTTGGTGCCGTATGGGCCTAAATCTAAGTCGCGTTTGCGGATGGCATCTACACGGTCGAAGGCTTCTTCGGCCACGCGTAGGTTTTTCACATCTTTACGCCAGTAGTATTTAAATCCATCAAAGTGGGCGTTGTTTGGATACCAGTAAAATACACCTAAACCTTCTTTATTGAGGATTGGGGTGTTGTGAATATGGGCACCAGGAATATAGAAGTACTGACCTTTTGCTAAGGTTTCAAATTTATTGTTTGCCAGTGTTTTACTGGTGCCGTTGACCACGTAGTAACACTCTGGTTGACCATGGAAATGTGGCTCATGGTCTGATTTCAAACCATTGGTGATACCGATAACCATTGGGCTGTCTGAGAGTTCTTTCCAGATATAACCCACTGGTGAGTTTTTAGGATCGCAGTTTTTGGCTTCGAGTACGTTACCGTGGTCATCCAAGGTTTTACAAAAACGTTGGTCTGCAGCAATGCTGTCATTGGGTTTGATGGTGTTAAAGTCGATTTTGCCTGCTTCCCAATCAGCAATGTAGGCCTCGATTTCTGGGTTACTGCACTGCTCTGGCATGGTGTTTTGCGGCACATAGGGTGTGCTGTCGTACGGCACTGGTGTCATTTGTTGATAGGGCAGTTGCGCATGGTTACATTGGGGGCCTTGAGCCATAACCGCTGTAGACGTTAGTGCGGCTAATCCAAAAAGCATTTTTAATTTCATCATTCCAATCCTATTTTTGCATCGCTTAGTGGCGATATTGTGTTGGTTATGTTGTTACGTGACTAACAATAAAGTGATTGGTTGATGGTAAAGGTGAATTGGATCACGGCATATTTTGAGTGGCAAACTTATTCGTGACTCTACTCGCGAATAATCTTACCGTCTGAGCCGCTTTACAGCTGCAATTGCATGCTGAGCTGGGCATAGTTGGCCATTCCCTGCTGCGCATAGGGATGGGCTGAGCTGTTGTTATCTTCAATTTGATAGCGGCCCACTTCAATACCTAGGGTGAGTGCTTGGGTTAAATTGGTAAACAAATTCACACCAACGTGGCTGCGATCCGTTTGTTCTCTCTCTGTGCGAGTATGACCAAAAAAGAGTGTCGAGCGGGTGTAGTCAGTCCAAAAGTGCCTGTAGGCAAACATGGCTGATGTCGAGGTTTCTAATTCTCCTTCAATAATATCGCGCGCAGCGTCGGTGCCGACATAACGACCTAGGTGGCCGTAGTGCAATTGTAGGCGCAGATCATCTTGGCCAAAGGTAAGGAGTTTGGCAGCAAGGGAGAGCCCGCCAGCCCATTGCGATGTGCCCGCTGGATCTAAATAACGCACTAAGCCTGAGATAGACACATTGCCCCACTCGCCGGATTGGTTGTAGCGGGCAATCATATCTGGGATGTAGTCATGGCTGGTATCAATCCAGTTTGGTTTGGCTGCTGTAACGCTGGTTAGTCCATCCGTTTGGGCTTGGGTGCCGTAGGTGTAGGGATTTTCGAGGGCGAATTGCCATTGTTCGGTGCTATAGCGGATAAGTGCTTGTCTTACCATGGCTTGTCCAACTAATGGCCCACCTAAATCGGCTGTTTCGGCAAAGGTACTGGTATTGACTAAGGTTGACCAG
Source organism: Shewanella sp. Sh95 (assembly GCF_001308045.1). Classification (NCBI taxonomy): domain Bacteria; kingdom Pseudomonadati; phylum Pseudomonadota; class Gammaproteobacteria; order Alteromonadales; family Shewanellaceae; genus Shewanella; species Shewanella sp. Sh95. The sequence continues at coordinate 17,513 of NZ_LGYY01000096.1, read as the reverse complement.
GTTTGCCCGGCGGTGATGCCTTGATAACTGATATAGGCATGCCTAAGCCGTGGACTGTAGGAGTTAGAGATAATCGGATTTCCTTGGCTGGAGCCAACAAAATCGATTTCGGCAAAGGCTTTGGCCTCATCGGTGTTAAGTGTCAAATTAAAGCGGCTTTCTTGGGCGCCAAATTGGGTGCGTTTGCTGTGCTCGACAACCTTGCCTCCACCTGTCCAACTGTCTTGAAAGGCTAGATTTCCTTCAACAAAGCGAGTGTTGGCCTTAATAAAGCCGCCTAATTGCACATCGGCGGCATATAGTGAGGATGAACAAATAAAATAAACGGCAAGTGTAGGTAAATATTGTAGTTTCATCGTTCACTCTATAAGAAAAAAGCATAAAAAAAAGCCCTAACGAATAGGGCCAAAAAAGGTATCGCAGTCTAAAACGGCAGGGAGGAGGGACGTCCTAAACTGCGCAAATATTAGAAGTAGTAACCAAAGTTGATGTTGATACGTTTATCCCAATCGTTACCGACTTCAGGTAGGCCAACGTGGTCGTTATTGGCGGTCGAGAAGGTCATGTTTTTACCCATGACAAAGTCAATCATGGTGTAAGTTGGGCCAGCAGAAATCGCCATACCGGTGACGTTTTGCATGCTGTTGTCGTAGCTATCGTCATCAACATCAGGCGTCATTAAACCAAAGTCGTTATAAAACTTAATGCTGCCCCAATCTGTGTTAACCGTTTTGGCAATGTTGATGTTATAGGCTTGGCCTTTTGAGGCGATTTCGTACTGCCAGCTCACCACCGATACGCCAATTTTGTTGTCGTCGATAGCATCTGCAGCATTGTATTCATACTGCATGGCTTGCATTTGTAGGTTCCAGCCGTTGTAGCTGCTGTCTAAATGCAGTGCGACGGCATAGCGGTCGCCATTATTACCGGTTTTGCTGTTGTAGATTTGGCCGACCTGTACTGAGCCACCAAAAGTGGTTGCGCCACCTTCGTATTCGGCGGTGTAGGTTTGGCGCACGTTGAGTTGGTTGGTTTCTTCGTTGTTGTATTCAGTGCCATTGATGGTGCCGGTATACAAGTCAGTTGAATAACGCTTGTTTTCGGTTGGGCCGTATTCGGCATTTTTATAAAACGCTAAATCCGTGTGCCAGCCGTTTTTCTCATAGGTCGCTTTTAAGCCGATGTCATGGTCATCTTCAAAGCCTAAATAGTAAGGCAGACCAAACCACCAACTGTTAGAGATAAACTCGTGGTTACCAAAGGGCACTTTGTTGATACCAAATTGCAGTTGCCAGTCTGGATCAATGTTGTAGTAGCCATAACCATACTTGATGTAGTTAGTGCCTGAGGTAAAACGGTATTCCGCCGCTAAACCGAAATCGCCTTTTTTACCATCAAATTTAATCGCGGCCATGTCGAAGTTAAAGTCGCCGCCTTTATCCTTCGATTTTTCATCATAATCGCGATAGCCATAGTTAACGCGCACGGCGCCGCCAACATTGATGCCATCTTCTTGCTCTGCGGCAAAGGCGTTAGTTTGAGATAGTGCGATAGCGGTTGCCACCATGGACAACATAAACCGGGTGGATTTTTTCATCATCATTACCTTTCTTAAGTTTTTGTATTATAAAAATTAAATTACATTTCTTTGAACCAAGTGCGGTGGCATTCAGCGCACACTGGCGCCTTTTTCTCATGCTCGCTGTGACAGGCTAAGCAGCTGGCACCTTGGTTGTAGTGCAGTGATTTGTGTGGATGGGCTTCAGGGATGGCAAGCTTGGACTCATCCACCGCAATACTGGTGATTTCGCCATGACATTCAACGCAGGCCGCATCGGTGGCATTTTGTTTACCCGAACCTTGGTGACACCCTTTACAACCATCTTGGTAGATAAATTCGTGGTTGGTTCTGCCTTGGGTGCTGCCTTTCATCTTGACGAGGTCTCCGGCATTGGCTGCGCCAGTGAACAGGGTTGCAACAACCAGTGTGAGTAGTAATGTTTTCATCATGATTTAGGCCTGCATGTCAGATTTGATGGTTTCAGCAACAATAATTCCCATCGTTAAGCACTCCAGACAAGCTGTTGAACTTAAACGGGTTCCACCGTGAGTGCCGCCAGTTGCTTCGCCAACGGCATAGAGATTTTTCATCGGAGCTAGGGTTTGACTATGCAGTACTCTCGCGCCTAAATCGGTTTTTAAACCGCCCATGCAGTAGTGCACCTTTGGCCAAATCCGCGACACAATAAACGGTGGTTTAAGCTCGACAGCCGTATCCATCATGCGGCCAAACAAGGGGTCAATGCGCTGTGGCACTTGCTTGTTGTACTCGGCAACGGTTTGTTTGAGCTGTGCAAGTGGAATATTGAATTGCTTAGCTAATTGCTCAAGGCTATCGACTTTCCAAGCGATTTGGTCACGTACCGCGCGGGTGACTTCTTCTGCACCAACATGATCGTCATGGTTAAAAAACACCACGGGATAGGCGGGTGAGCCATCTGGATGACGGTTTTTCATAATGGCATCGGAGCAGGTTTTTCTATCGGCGCGTTCATTCATAAAACGCTTACCGTCTAACACATTGACTGAAATTCCTTTATGGAAACCAATCGAGAGCAGAGCATTTGACCAGCCAAAGCCGCCTTCATCGGGCGAGCCCCAGTGACCTGTTTGAATAAAGCTCATATGAACCGGAAAAGCACCGTGGGCCATAGCCGTTAGCGTGACTTCGCCAGTTGCGCCGAGGGCATTGGTACAATCTAAGGTTTTATCTAATGCAGGGTCGACCAGTTCACGTAGTACTAAGTTACGTGAGAAACCACCGTGGGCAAGGATAACGGCCTTGTTGGCTTTGATGTAGATCGTTTTACCGGTTTTGAGATCCGGAAAGCGATAATTTTGACGCACTTTCAAGCCAACAATCTCTTGGCCATCCATGATGAAGTCTTCAACATAGTGCTGTAGACGGTATTCAACGCCTTCTTTTTTACCTGCTTCGTACAGCTTAGTGGTGATATCGCCACCGACACCGTGCTGAGTGCGAATAGCACGTGCTTTATTGTGGCCACCCACTTGTTGGTTAAAGCCTTCGCGGAATTTGACGCCAGTGTCGATACACAATTGGTAGGCATCGAGGGCGCGATTGGCAATTTGTCGCAGCATGTCGGTATTTTGCATACCGCGGCCAGAAATGATTTGATCCTTCACTAGCTCTTCGGGCGAGTCATCGTTGATCCCTTGAGCTAATTGAATTGGGTTTTTAGGGATAGCTAACCAGCCACCGTTGATCGCAGAGTTGCCCCCGATCACCTGCATTTTTTCTAATACCAGTATCGAGCCTAGACCTTGACGCTTAGCATTTAGTGCGGATGACAGACCCGCAAAACCCGAACCCACGACAATCACATCGCGAGTTTCATCCCATTTAATGTTTGAGGCGCATTCAGTGGCTGATGCCGCACTTGGTAGTGCCGCTGCGATACCACCGACCGCTGCGCCTGCACCTAGCTTTAAAAAACTTCTTCTATCATGCATTTTTTGTTAACCCTCTATGTCAGTTATCAGCAAGATAGAGGTTATGAACCGCGCCTAAGGAGAAGTGAGTCACGACTTTTTTTCAGTGACAATTTTATTCGTGAGTTATCTCGTGAATATCTTTTCTTTGAAGTAGATTGCTTTAATAACGAACGAGATGAAGATAATTTAATCTATGAAAGTATGCTGTTGATAAAATGTAAGTTTGAGGTAACTCACAAAGGTTGGTATTTAAGAGGTTTGGATGTGACCTTTATCCCGATTAACTATTTACTGTCTATAAATATTATTTGTTAGCAACACATAATGTACTTTTTACGTATGTTGGAATAAATGAATGAAATGTCCATCTGATTCACTCTCTATTTTACGTTGTAATCAAATATTGGATGCGGCTGAAAGGCTGATTGAATCACAAGGTATTGTATCATTTAAGTTTTCCCAGCTGGCACACGAGGTTGGATGTTCTACAGGTACTTTATATAAGTTTTTTGAACGTAAAGAAGATGTGTTGGTTTGTTTATTTTTAAGAAGTGCAACATCAAATCACTTACCGATATTTATCCATAAGAATCCAGAGTTAACTGCACAAGAGAAAGTGCTTTTACCGATATTATTTACTTTTGAAACCATTAAGCGCAGTAGTAGCTTTTTTACGCTGCGTTCGGTGTCGGTAAATACCATGGTTTGGAAATTGGCGAGTGATGAAAAAGTTGAACGTTTTAAAAAACGTATTAATGCTTTTTGGGGGTGGTTTACAGACTCATTACATTTAGCGGTTGAGAATGGTGAATTAGTCGCCACTCCATTACAAATAAAAGAATTAGTTCAAGGAATTACCTTTTATCTAACGGGTGCTCTGACACAATTTGAAAGTCAATTGATTGCGCCTGAGTTTTTATCTGATCGCCGTGAAACCTGTTATCGACATTTGGCAAACCTGATGGCGCGATACGATTGGAAAACGCCGTTAACCTTTGCGCTGTTTGATTCGTTAGAGGCCAGAACCATCAAGTTTTTTGACCAACATTATCGTGACCATATGACCTGCGCAGCCTGTAGCGCGCTATCAAATACCGACACCAAGGCATTATCTCCCTGTACTCGTCAGTGTGGTTAGGGCGTCCTGCAATTCGGGTTTTATTCCACGCGCAGTGAGCGAGCTTTGTCTCACTGCGACTAAGAATTAGGCTGATTAAATCATAAGCTTAATTTCAAAATTTATGATTGGCTAGCAACCAAGCAAGTTCGGCGGCGTTACTTACCTGCATTTTTTGCATGACTTTTTGCCTGTGCAACTCAATGGTTCGCTGCGCAATATCTAGCTCCGCCGCGATGACTTTATTCATTTTTCCCGCCAGAATACCCTCCATCACCTGCGTTTCACGCTGGCTGAGGGTGGCGAGTCGATTGGCAATGTCTGATTGCAAATTTTGTTGATGCCATTTTTGCTCAGTATGTTGTTGAGCTTGGGTTAAAAGCTGAAATAGCTTCTCACCATCAACCGGTTTTTCAAGAAAGTTGAGTGCGCCTTGTTGGATGCAGTCTACGGCCATGGCAATGGTGCCGTGACCGGTGAGCATGATGACGCTGATTACACTTTGCGCTTGATTTAAATGGCTTAGCAGTGCCACGCCATCCATACCTGGCATTTTGATGTCGAGCAAAAGTACGGCGGATTGCTTGATATCAACACTTTTTAAAAACGTATCCGCAGCGTTAAAGCTTTTGCAGTTAAGCCCCATTCCTTCAAGCATCCAGCTTAACGAATCCAGTACATCTTGATCATCATCTACAAGGTAAAGTGGTGTCATTTGAGCTCTCTTAAGCTGATGGCTGGTTGAGTGGCAGGGTGACTTTTACCGTTAACCCCGGCGCGGCATGTTGTGCTTCAATTTTGCCTTTGTGTTCCTCAATAATGCGTTTGCAGATAACCATGCCTAGGCCAAGCCCTTGGGGTTTGGAGGTTTCAAAGGGAAAGAATAAGCGTTCGAGGGCGTTATCACTCAGGCCGCAACCCGAGTCAGTGATATGAATATAGACGCTTTCGCTTGTGGTACCTGTGTCGATAATCAATGACTTACGGGGGCTGTTTTCCATGGCATCTAGGGCATTGCGTAATAAATTCACCAGCACTTGCTGGATCAAACTGGCATCGGCAAATACGGGTAAGGTTTGTAAGTTGACTTTAGGGCTGAGTTTGAGCCGCTGAAATTCAGGTTGCATCAAGGTCAAGGTTTCTTCTATCACGGCGCGTAAATCACAGGGCTGGTAATCACTGGTTTGTTGGCAAAATGTGCGCAGACGATGGATAGTGGTTTGGGCTCTATCGACCTGGTTGATGACCTTATTGAGCGCGGTAGCAAGCTCGGCTTGGGTGTTATCTAGCCGATATAAACAGCCTTGGGTGAGATAGCGAATACCGGCCAGGGGTTGTTTTAGCTCGTGGGCAATGCCTGAGGCCATTTCGCCCGTCAGCAGTACCCGTTGGGCGCGGTAAAACTGTTGTTGTTGCTCGAGTAAGATTTTTTGGGTGTGCTGATGATGGGTTATTTCGGCAGATAGGGCTTGGGTGCGTTTAACCACTAAACGTTTAACCCTTAAGTGATGAATATAGCCCAGTAGCAAGGCAAAAATGAAGCTTGCACCCCAAGGTAAGGCATTGTGCAGTAATCGCTGCCAGTTAGTGACAAATGGCCATTGCTCTAATTGTTTTAACAGTTCAAATACCGGGCTATCGTCCACGGGAGCCGACCAATATTGATATCTTCCTTGCACCGCCGCTTGGCTCTCTGGGGGTATTTGCAACAGGCTGGTGACCACTTGGGTGGCGAGTTTATGATCCGTATGGCCTAATTTGGTTAAGGCGTAGCCGGGATACAACTGGGTGGACACTTCGCAGGCAAAATCAGGATGCGGTTGCTTAAGGACCACTTTTAATTTATTCGCTGGAATGAGTCCTCGCTCTAGTGCATTTTCCAATACGCAGCTAGGTAATATCGCAACATCAGCCTCACCCGATAACAGCATTTGCAATAGTTTTTGCTGTGGAAAACCAATAAAGCGCAGCTGAGGAATATCGCGGTAGGCATTGATGCCTTTGGTTGCCATCGTCGCTGCAAAAATTTGAAATCCGCCAAAGGCTTGTGGATCGCTTGATACCAACTTTTCATCTTTAAGTTGTGCCCATTGGCTCAGGTTGTTGTCAATTCGCGTGACGATGGCAGAGCCGATGCTCTGCTCTGGTGAATGCACGCGGTTATGGACTAGGGTGAGTAAGTGACTGGTACCATAGTTTTTTTTAAATGCGACCGTGGTGAGGGCATTGCCAATTAAAAAGTCGATACGTTGCTTAGCGAGTGCTTCATCTAATTGAGTTGGCGTTAATGGCGTGAGTTGTACCGGACGATGCAACTGCTGGCTCAGCCAATCAGCGGTAGGCTGCCAATTGGCCATGACTTCATCGGGTTCATTAAACGCCATTATGCCTATTCGCACCGGATCACTTGTATGGCTATCGGCGGCAATGGCTGGCAGCTTAAAGCCGATAAAAAGGGCCAGGATAAACATTAATCGAGTGAAGAATTGATACATGATTTAATCCAGGCTGGGCGATTTCATTTAGTGGTTAACACAACAAGACGTTACAGCATCGCTGTAAAATAGGCTGCGCGATGCTGAGCTGATGGCCAACAATATTGGCCATATTATGCCTATTAGTGATTGCTGATATATTGAGCCGCTTCACACATTAGCCTAAGGGTTGAACTTAGCGCGATATTGTTCAAATTGTGGGGTGGCGATTTTGTTGCCTTGTTCATCCAGAAACCATACCGCTTCAATATCGCCAATACGCTTTATTAAAGCTTGCGCTTCTGGCATCGGTAATAAAAACAAACTGGTTGAAATCACATCAACAAGAATGGGATTATTCTTCATAATAACCGATACTGAGATACCTTCTTTTTTCGGGTAAAGTGTCGTTGGATCAATAATGTGATGATATTCTTGACCATCTACAGTGTAATAGTTTAAATAATTACCACTGGATACAATGGTAATATCTTCACCTTGAATTATTTCATGGTAAATATCACCGCTATTAATCTCGATATTATCTTTATGTTCTAGTTGATATTTGCGGATTAATGGATTTTCGATTGCTGTAATAAATTGGCGGCCATCTGGGTGGGTGCCAAAATGGCGAATATTTCCACCGGCATTAATCATAAAGGCAGTAATATTATCGGCTTTTAATTGGTCGTACACTTTTTCAACCATCCAACCTTTAGCAATACCACCTAAATCCAGCTTCATTCCTGATTTCATTTGAATGGTATTATTGTTCACATCGAGTTTTATCTGTTTTATATCAATGTGTTTTGCCGCATTGGCTAACTCGATATCACTGGGTAGTTCGCATGTGCCGACCTGTTGGCAACGTTTTCGATAGCTTCGCCAAACTTCTAACACGGGGGCTAAAGCAACGTTAAATCGGCCTTGGGTAATGCCATGCCATTCAATACTGGTTGCTAATAATTCGGTGAGTTTTGCATCGATATGGTGTAATTGTTCAGGATTGTTATTGATAGTCTGGATATTGGTGTAGCCAGGGTAAGTGCTAAAGTTTGATGCTAAATAATGATATTCCTGCACCACATTAAGTGCATGGCATAATGCTGAGTAGGCTTTGTTTTTGTCTGCCTCATAAATATCAATGGTAATGGAAGTGCCAAAATATTTTAACGTATTCATACTGCCTTTTCCGTGCTCATAATTAAATGTTGCATTGGTATTGCAGTCGAATGGTGAAAAAGTCGCATTTGCCATTGTTGGCGTAAAAAAGAGATAAATTAATACAGTAAAAGATAATAAATATTTCATACAACCCCCATCTTGATGACGATTAAATTAGTAGCATGAATTTCAGTTGATGACAGTAATCAATCAGCAAAGTGTTAGCTAACTCAACTATTTTGAATTGAGGTTGGCATATTGCGGTTATCCGCAATTGTCGAATTCTTTCCGAGGTCTATGCTGGCGGCAAGTTCATTAGTTGAAGAGCGTTATATGATGAAAACTGAATTACATTTTAAAAAAGTTTGCTGGTTAGTGCGGTTGCATTCGCAACATTTGCCTTAGCAGGTTGTGCTAATACCGCACCGCAGGGGAAATATATTGATGGCGTCCATCATGTCAGTGGTAAGGGTAAAAAGAGCGACATCACCCTTGAAGTTAAGGTTGAGCAGGGGAATATCACTCAGGTAAAAACTCTGTCACATAAAGAAACCGAGTCACTGTACCTTAATGCTGAGCGTTTGCTACCCGAGATTGTGAGCCGTAATGGTCATGAGGGGATTGATGCCATCTCAGGCGCAACCTACTCATCCAATGGTATTTTAAAAGCAATCAATGATTTACCTCGTGTAGATGGCAGTAAGCCTGAATATCAAAGCGTGGGTGCTCGCAGCCAAACAGGGGATGATGATTTTAAACTGAAATGGTCTATCCAACCGCGTTTAGGCTTAGTGAAAGGTGATTACTACTTTGAAGAAGCCCGTTTCCGTCAAGGGCATATGGGTAGCATGTTGGTGGTAGTGGATTCAAACAACCTTCAGGATGTGATTCTGGCCGAGTTTAATGAAAGTGGTCGTCCGAATTACTACACTCGCCTTTACCAAAATGTGCCTAAGCGTATGTCCGAGTACAATTTCTCTATGGGCAAAAAGAAAGGTACCGCATGGGTTCAATCCGCATTAACCATGGAAAAGTTAATGATGGAAAAAGACCAACTTACCTTTGAGTTAAATCCTCACTACGATCCTAAGTTAGGCAACCAGCTCAGCGAGCCTAACCGCTTAAAATATCAAGGTATTGATATTGTTGCTGGCGCCTCAAACAGCATTCAGCAATCGATGATCCCCTTGACCGCTAAGATCCATAGTCGGATTCAAGCAGGAGCGAGTGATGCGCTTTTTTATCAGCAAGCCGAAAAATTGCTCGATGAAAAAGGTCGCTGGACAGGCGTTACCGCGATGTTGCGGTTAGTGGTTGATAAAAATAGCCACAAAATTACCCATGCCCATTACGATGAAATCTTTGCTGACGAGAAGAAAGATATCCAAGACGCCTCATTGAAAGCATTTTATCGCCAATCCAAATATGACTCGATTAATTATGTTGAACCCGCGCGTATCGGATTTAACGTGATGATTGATGCCTTATCTTCGCATCTGAAAGAGGGTGGTTCGCTGTTCAATATTAATGATTTACCTGCGGCAGGTGATACCGGTAGTTACGCTCAAACCGGCTTTACTAAGCGTTCAGATGCCTGGGACAACTATCTGCGACTCGCTGATGTGTTGTACAAGCAAATGCGTGCCGATGGCGTGATTAATGAACATGCCTTACCTGCTCAGTAATATTGGATACTTAACATGATGAATAAATCATTTGCTATTTCGATGCTTACCTTGGCGCTATGTGCTACACAGACCGTTGCCGATGAACATAAGTTTTATGGTCGTATCGATTATTCGGTAACCAATTCCGATAGTGGCAGTGCGACGCATAAAAATAAAAGCGGCACCGTATTAGAAAATAACTTTACGCGCATCGGTATTAAAGGCGCTAGCCAATTAACCGACAGCACCTCACTGTTTTACCAAATTGAGGTTGGCGTAAATGGTGAGAGCCAAGATAGTGGCGATAAACCATTCTCAGCACGCCCAACATTTATTGGTGTGAAGCACAGCACTTATGGTGCCTTAGCGGTTGGACGGATTGATCCGGTATTTAAAATGGCTAAGGGGATGTCTGATGCAATGGACAATTACTCCTTAAAACATGACCGTTTATTTGCCGGTGATAAGCGTTGGGGTGACTCCTTTGAATACAAATCCGCCCATTGGAATAAGTTGCAATTAGGTGTGAGCTATTTATTGGAGGACAATCATTACACTAATAATGATAACCGCCGTGATAATGGCAATTACCAGTTAGCGGTTACCTATGGTGATAAGTTCTTTAAAACGGGTGATGTGTACGCTGCAGTTGCCTACAGTGACGGTGTGGAAGATATTGAAGCTTACCGTGGCGTTGTCCAATATAAGTGGGATAAGTGGCAGTTTGCGACAATGCTACAACATTCAAAATTGGTGAATACTGATAAAACCGATTGGCAACAGCGTGAAGGTGATGGTGTTATCGTTAGTGCCAAATATCAATTAGGCCAATTATCATTAAAGGCCCAATATGGATTTGATAACTCCGGTACCGGATTAATCGCTAATCGTGTTTATGCCAGTAAAAACACCCTAATTGATGAGGTGCCAGAAATCTCTCAGTGGGCGATTGGTGCTGAATATAAATTAAGTAAGTCAACACGGCTACACACCGAAATTGGTCAGTTTGATGTGAAGCAATATGATGATTTTGACGATACCATTGTTAGCCTTGGTATGCGTTACGACTTCTAAAATTTATCAATAGTTTGTCACCTTGCTAAGTTATGTACTGTATTTAGCAAGGTGATAATTATTTAGCTTAGTTGTTATTTTCGCAACATAGTGTTTACTTTGTTGCACTGGCAGTATTTTTTGCTTTAAACCACTATTTAGTGATATTTTGAGTTCGGTGCTTTTCTAATTATTTAATATTCCCTCCTTCTTCAGCCCTCGAAAGATATAGCATTAAGTGACACGCCAAATAGCCGTTAAGCCTGCATAGAAAAATACTATGCTAATGACTACTATATAAGTAAAAAATAACCTAATAATTTTCTTTATGTTGCATGAACGGGCATAATGCGGCGTTTAATTATTTAGTTACAAGGAATAACCATGAAGTATTTGGTTAGCGTAGTGAGCTGTTTTCTATTATCGGCCTGCTCTTTTGGGGATGCTGATGTGGAGTTTAATCCTAAAAAAGGTGAAGAGCGTGCATATCAAGTGTATAGCTCCACCAAGATTACAGTTGATACGGATAGTCGTACCGAAACAGTGAATACCACATCCCATCAATTATTGCGTTATAAGGTTCTCGATACGGGCACAAATAGTCGGTTTGAAGTGCATGTCGATTATATGAAAATGCGTGATGGTCAAGGGAGTGGCGTGAGCAGCGGTGAACGGGCTGAACGGAACCCTGAAATGCACGCTATTTTTTCACAGGGTTTTGAATTTACATTAAATTTAGACGATGGCAGCGTTAAAGCATTTAGCGCACTCAACAAGCCTGTATGGCAAGCGCAGTTGGCTGAGCGGGGGCTTGAACTGGAGCAGGAGCTTAAAAAGCTATTTAGTTCATCGGTCTTTCTTAACAGCATACCCGCTAAAGAGGGCGCTATCGTTGCGCTTCCAGCCTATCAAGGCCATGCTAATGCCAAGCTTACCGTGTTAAAAGTCACAGAGACACATGTACTGGCTCAAGTGCAAAGTGACGGTGCCCAAGCCAACATTTACGGCCAACTGATGCTAGAGCGTGAGCGAGGTTGGCTAGTGCAGATGGCTTTAGTCGCTGAAGCGCCATTTGAGCGTTATGGCTTTAAAGGTGTGATGCGCAGCAATGTGATAATGGTGCCCAGTGAGCGAAAGCTGGGTGACCTGTCGCAACGAGTGGGTTTTGATTACGATTTCCCGCCAACAGAGTACCCAAAACAACCTGAATTAGTGCTAGAAGATGCGAATAAAACCTTAGCGGAAGAGGCGGTATTTGCGCTTGATGCAGGTTACTTTGACCTAAGTGATGACCAACTAAGCCTTGCTTATCAGCATGATGTTTCAGGTTTAAAAGCCTCTGGTGATTTTCACTTAACCGATATCACCGCCCACAGTGCCGATGGCAGCGTGCTGCCAATACAACTATTTAAGGTCGGTGGTTACAGTTACCCTGAAAAGGGTGGTTTTTATCGTTCCCTTGAGCAACATTTGCTTATCGGCTGGAACGAGCCCTCGACACTGTTTGATCAGGTAGCTGAGTTTCGTGCTAAAGCCCATTATCAAGGGGCGAAACTGGTCAAACTGACCTTGACGCCAGATCCAAGCAAAACGGTGACCTTGCAGTATCAAGATTTACAACTGGAGTTGACCCCCGTTGCCGATAAACCCTTCACTTATCTGCTGACATCGAAGGATGCGACCAATAAATCTTGGTTGACTGGCCGATTTGACGGGGCTGAAGGCGCTATGCTGAAGTACCAAACCCCGACTACGACAGGGCCGGATTGGTTAACCCCTGCTGAGCTGAATATGTTGGCGTTAGTCTCATCGGAGCAATATCAATCCACCACCCTGTTTAGCTTTCCTGCTGAGCCGCCGACGCTCACCATTTATGTTAATACTGCCGCGGATAGTCGCGAATTGACTAAAAATGTTCGTTTTATTCCTATGAACGATTACATGCAAAATACCAACTATCCCCCAGTGTATGAGACAACGCTTTACCGTGATGACATGTATGCGCGTTACGATGAGCAGCCGCACCCCTCTATTCCCGATGATCCCGCATTACTCGAACCACAAATGCTGGCTAAATACGGCGTTGGTTTACAATTAACCTCCGAGCAGGCCGCCGTGTGTCGTTTAAGCGTGGTGGATGCGCCCCAAGTCGATGGTCACACGTTGCAATGGACATCTATCAAATCTGAAAACAGCTTAGTGGAGCAGCTCGATAAGTCTGTACAGTATCAACTGACGAGTGCCGATGGCATCCGTCGCAACTTTTATGGTATCCGTGTGGCCAGCACTTTAGCCTGCACTGGTACTCCTCAATGGCAAGCACTTACCTATCAACCTAAACAAGGTTGGCTGATTGATATCACCCAACTGCCCAATTTAGATACTACTCAAACGGTGGCCGACTTTATGCGCCGTTATCGTTTTTTAAATGCGCAGAATGTAGCGTTAGCTCCAGCTATTCAAGGTGATGGCAGTGATTTTTATCAGCGCCCGTTGCTGCAAGTATTACGTGAGGAGCGCTGGTTTGTGCTGGCAGGGCGAGCTGCCGCGATAGAATATCTGACCATCAGCGGCGACCCCGTTAATAAGCAGTGGGTTACCACCTTCCCAGCATTACCTTAAGGAGCCGAATATGAGAGTTTTATTAATATTATCAGTGCTCTTTATGTCATTTAATTTGTCTGCGGAGCGGATCTTACTCGACGAACAATGGCGCCTTAGCGATGTGCCGGGTGAAGCCATCTATTATCAGCAGCAAGCGGCAACAGCGCAAAATGGCGAGTGGCCAGTGCAGCTATTTTATCTGGAGACGGATAAACCGGTTTTTAAGGGCCGTGTCAACAGTCCCAATTTAGCGGAGAGTTATATCGTTGGTGATTTCGAGTTCTTCTACCCCGACGGTCAACTGTCTCGCAAGGGCAGTAGCGATGCACAAGGGCGTTATCAGGGAACACATTTGCATTACTGGGAAGATGGAAAACTCTCGGGGGAGTACCACTATCTGAATGGCCAGTTGCATGGAGAGCAGAAAAGTTACCACACCAATGGTCAATTACGCGACCATCAACATTATGTGAATGGTGTGGAATCTGGATTAGCGCAAAGTTATTTTGACAATGGCCAGCTGCAAACACGGGTAACCTATGGCGCTAACGGTATGGAAGGGCTTTATGAAAGCTTCCATAACAATGGGCAGCCGGAGCAAACCGTGAATATGGTGGCGGGAAAAAGAGAAGGTGAGCGACTGTATTGGACAAAGGAAGGTTGGTTATTCACCAAAGAGTTTTATCTTAACGGCAAAATACATGGCGAAGTGTTGGTGTACCAAGCGGCAGATGTGTTACAGGAAATTAAACATTATCAGCATGATAAGCAGGTAGGGATACAGCAGCGTTTTGATCCACAAGGGCGGTTAGCAGCGCAACAATTGTATGATAAGGATGGCCGCGAAATTCAAAATATTAGCTACGATGATGAAGGTAAAGTAACAAGCCAAACTGACACTCAGTATCTTGCCAAAGGCCAGCTAACTACTGAAAAACGTTTCGATGCAACTGGAGCATTAACCGCTCAATATCAGCGTGATACTGTAAAGGACTGGAGTCTGCGTCAGCGTTTTACTGCAACCGGTGAGTTGATTGAACGGGAAGAACAACTCAAGGGACTGTATGACGGTTTGTATATTGGGGATGGCTGGAATGGTTATGTCCGACGGATTAACTACAGCAAAGGTAAAATGCACGGTGCATATCGCGAAGATAATGCTTTAGACGGTGGATTTGTCACCGGGCAATATCATTTCGGTGTAAAGGTCGGTAGGTGGGTGACCAAAAACGCTGATATGACCCGTAATGAGCAGTTTAATCAACAAGGCCTGCTTAACGGTGAACAAACCGAAATCGCCGCCGATGGCACGCTAATGCTGCAAGCGTTTTATCAAAACGAAAAATTACATGGTGCGTATTTACAGCGTGGCTTTGATAAACAATTGCAGGCTCAAGGCCAGTATGTGAACGGTCAACGTGAAGGTAAATGGTTGGTTGATGACAGTAGCTATAACCATGTTAAGCTCTGGCACGGGCAGTATCGTGCGGGCCACGAAGTTGGTCGCTGGCAAGCGTTTTCGGCAAATGGCCATTTATTAGGGCTGATGCAATATGATGATAAAGGCCGCTTGCAAGGTAAAAGCTACAGTTTTAACGAAGATGGCAGCTTGGAGCGAAGCGAGGAGTACGTTGATAATCAATTACACGGTCAATTAGTGTATTACTTCAATGGTGAAGCCTCATCCGTGTATCACTATCAAAAAGGGGTTGATGTCGGTCAATAGCAGAACGGTAATCGCCCAGAACCCATCTTGGGCGATTTGAGGTGAACTGAACGTATTAGCTCAAGGATGAGTTAATGCACATCAGCGCTAACGGTGTGCTTTAAGCCAGCGTCCTGGTGGCATTCCAAATTCTCGTTCGAATGCGCGTGCAAAGGTTGCACTGCCACTGTATCCACCACTCAGTGCAACCTGAGCAATAGGTTCCCCAGCCAATAATTGTTGGCATGCCATCATCATTCGCCACTGAGTCAGATACTCAAGTGGCGATAATCCCGTCAACAGTTGAAAATGAGCCGCAAAACGTGAGCGAGACATGCCCGCTTCTTTCGCGAGTGTTGCTACTGTCCATTTTTCCTCATAACGCTTATGCATCACACCAATCGCACGCGCTAGTCGTGGATCAGATAATCCAGCCAATATGCCTTGTTGAGTGTGGCCATTATCAACGATGTAACGCAACAATAAGATAAATACGGTCTCCAACAAGCGAGTGATAATGGGGGCTTGGCCATATTGATTCGCAAATGCCTCTGAAAAAAGTAGGGTGACTAGCGGTTTTAATTCTGGCTGTTCACTCAGCGGTAGCACTAATACATTGGGGAGTGCCATTTGTATTGGGGATTGGTTTCCTTGTCCAAATGAAACGCTCGCACAGACGAGATCACATCCTTCAGCATCAACGGGTTCCATGCTGTGTTTAAGCCCCCGAGGAAAAAGGATTAGGCAAGGTTCTGTTAACAATCGTGGTTCATCAAATTCCTGATAAAGCGTCATCGCACCCGCGTTAAGCAAGTGTAGATGGCCCCCTTCAGGATAATCTTGGCTAAGCGAGGTTTGGCATAAGTTACCAGCGAAAAACATCGAAGCACGTGGCGCTGTATGAGCCAATAGAATTGAGAGAGGATCCATTTTGAGACGATAGGTGTTTAATTAAGGACTATTTGCGATAAATCGTATCATTGTGGGCTGTAAGCTATCAACCGTAACTTACACAATTAAATTGGAGCACGACTATGAGCCGTATTAAACCTGTTTCTCAACCTTCTTCAACTGTTGCACCAAGCTTTGCGGCAATGCAGCGTAACCTTGGTATGGTACCTAACCTATATGCCACGTTAGCTCACTCGCCAGTGTTATTTAATGGATTTTTGGCTTTTGCTGACGCACTAGGTAAGGGGCGGTTAACGACGACTCAGCGTGAATTACTCGCGTTGGCAATTGGCCAAAGTAATGAGTGCCAATATTGCCTATCTGCACATACATTGTTAGCGAGTAAGGCCGGCTTATCAGTTGACGCGATAAAGTCTGCGCGTCAAGGAAATGCAGAGTCTCCTCTCGATAATGCTTTGCTGCAACTGGCGACCGCGTTAGTTCATCAACGTGGAGTGCTCACCGATGAACAACTTGCTAATGTTCGTCACGCTGGCGTTGATGATGAATTAATGCTTGAAGTACTCGGCCAAGTTGTAGTCAACACCCTGACCAACTATGGAAATCATTTGGCTGCAACAGAAATTGATTTCCCAATAGTTCCTTTGCGTCCTTAGCCAAGGAGCATTTATGAAACAATATGATAAAGGTTTTTTGCTTGCTCTTGGCGGTGTGGTACTGACACTCCTCTGGATTGGCATATTTAAGTTTACGCCAACCGAAGCGGCAGCAATTCGTCCTCTCGTTGCAAGTCATCCTTTGATGAACTGGCTCTATAGCATTTTATCTGAACAGGGAGTATCTAACTTAATTGGTGTGGTTGAGATAGTCACAGCAATAGGGCTGGTGATAGGGATTTGGCGCCCACGTGTTGGTTACTGGGTGAGTTTGAGTGCACTCATCACTTTTATCATGACGCTGAGCTTCCTGTTGACCTTACCCTCGGTATGGAAGTTGGTTGATGGTGTACCCGTTACCGAGTTCTTTATTCTCAAGGATCTGGTATTTCTGGGTGTGGTTTGGTCTTACCTTAATCAAAATAAGGCGCAACTCATTCGGGCATCTTGAGCTATTAGCATGACAACGTAAATATATGTGCAGTGCATATCGTCCATTTAAATAAAGTCATTGATATAACCGACTTTCCGCACCTGATTTAGGAATAAATTTGCCGATACCGTTCGCCTAACACGTCGAGAATGATCTGCTGGTCCACTGTGAGTCCTGTGACTTGAGGTGGCGCCTCTCCCAACTGGTACTCG
>NZ_LGYY01000227.1:0-1409 GCF_001308045.1 Shewanella sp. Sh95 | reverse complement strand
GATATAACGAGGAGGTTAAAAATTCGGGACTTTTCAGAAACCTAAAACCACGCTCGACATTCTGCTGGGCTTTATAGGTAGCCAACAGCTCAGCCATGGTGAGCGTTTCACTGTGATCATTGGTCGCGAGGATGAACACCCCTGTCTGGTTGCGCGCCTCAGCCACCCGCGCCAAGCTACTTGCGGCTAACCCCTTGATGTGAAATTGGTAGTTCACCGGCATTTCACCCTTTTGGGGCCTTCCGCGCCCTGCATAGATAGGTTCACTCACGACTTCTGCTTCTAGTTGCAGCAGATTTAAGCTGACAGCAAAACGGGCTAATTCAGCCTGCGCATCGGTCTCGCAGGCAAAACGCTGGGCACATAATTTGTTGAAGGCTTTCAGTTCACGCGTGCTGTCTTTCAGTAGGTTTTTGGCTAATGTTTGCTGCTCACGGTGGCTGGCCTGTTCGCTGCGCACCAGCAACCAACGCTGCGCGACGTCGGCATAATTGGCGCTTTGCCAACAGCCATGATAGCCATTGCCCAGCGCAACCAGCGACTGGGTGCCAATGGTTGCCACGGCTCGCTTGGCTTCATTGAGGGTGACAGGCACACGAGTCACGAACAACTGTTGCTGTTGTGCCAGTAGTTGCAAGGTGTCGGCGCAATACAGCGCCGCATCGCCGACCAGATAACGACTCTCCTGCGCGGCCTTGAGACTGCTCAAGTGGCGCCGTACCGTCTGGGCAAAGGCCTTGGTATCATTAATATTACCACTCAAGGCTTGCATGTAGATGGGCAGGCCGGCCTGATTTTCACAGATAAGCTCCAGGATAACCTGGTTTAGCTCTGGCCGATGGTCGCGGCTATAGCCCCGTACCAATTGCAACTTACCGAGCTGCTCGCCATCGGCTTGGTCATAGGCGCCATCGACGTGGAAGCTGGTGATATCGAGGTGTACTGCAGTACTTTTGAGCCCCAATCGTTCAACGACCTGCTCCGCCATCACCTGATAAAGCGTGCTGACATCGGCCTCAAAGAGGGCATCAAGGCAGCGGCCGAGCACATCATCATTGAGGTCATCGGCACAGATCCCCGGGCCAATCAGGCGTTCTACAGGCTTGTTGGCAAAGAATTGCGGGAACATGTGCAAGGTCGAACTATGAAAGCCAAGACCGTTCAGTATCATCGCCACCAACGCTTCACCATGTGAGACTTTGTAGGGCGGCGTTTTGGGTAGCACCGCATCAATCATGCGAGCAATGCCGAGTTCTTGGCAAAGTGCAGCGACCAAACCAAGGTGGTCGAGGTTACGGATAGAGATAGCGGGAGCGGCCATGATGAATTACCTGCAAAAGAGAGTAATAGATCAGAATGACCGATCGCCGTCAAGTTTTTTAAATCGAAAATTAGGTGCGGAATGACGG
>NZ_LGYY01000035.1:0-1439 GCF_001308045.1 Shewanella sp. Sh95 | reverse complement strand
ATTTACCTGTGAGGCTTTTACCTGATTGCAGATCTTTAAGGGCTTGTTCGAAGTTAAAAGGTTGGGTCATGTGTCATTCCTGTTTTTGAATATTTTACTGAAATGACACAGAATTATGAACACTACCGATTAAAACTAGCGCCGCTTCCCATCGCAGAGTTACACCGTCTACATGAAACGATTATGCCACCACAGTATTTTCTCGTAGAAAAGCCACGAAGCCATCGACGCTACAGTCAAACACAATGCGAACTTGTCGTCAGTTCATTATTAACCGCCCTCACGCCTTTCAATACGCGAGTCAGTCAATAATCCCCAAAAGCATGGATGCTTGTGCCACTATTTACAAAAGCTTCAATTGTTAAATTTAAGTAAATAAAGCGCATTCTCCCTCTGTACACTATGATTCTCAATAGTTGTTTTTGTTTTATTTTTCACTGTAAAAAAGCATTTGATAAATGTTTCATCAGTATCTTTAAGTAAAATTAATTGAAAATTAATCTCAACAAATTGTTAAAAACAAAAATAACATTCTGCAATCCATATCTCACTTTTACCGTCAGATTCTAATTTGCGAAATACTTAATTTCACATTTTAGAATTTCCATTTTGATGTGTTAAATCACTGTTCACATATCAGATACAAACTTATAAATACCACTTTATAAGTAGATTGTTCGACCTATAGTAGAGTCACTGCACACGCAGTCTTATAGAAAGAAAAAGGGACGCGATGATGAAAAACTACAATAAATCTCTACTGGCACTAGCTCTCACTAGTGCCTTGTGTTTAACCGCCTGCGGGGACGGAGAAGACGGGCAAGATGGTGCACCCGGCACGCCTGGAACACCTGGTACCCCTGGAACACCGGGCACGCCTGGTACACCAGGGTTACCCGCTGGTTCTTTTGCTAAAACCGCAGAATCTATAACCGATCTGAAATTTACTCTTAGCCCAGCTGATATCAAAGTCACCAGCAGCGAAGGCTTCAGTGTTAAGTTCAGCTTAACCGGAAAGAGCGCAGGCAAAGATGTTCCTTTTATGGGACTCGATAAAATTGCGATCTACTCTTTAACGGCAAATGACAATACGTCAGGCACTGGTGCGCCAATTCAATGGCAAAACAATGCTACGGCAAACAAAGCGGGTAGCTCATTAACTTGTACTCTAAACGGCCTTAACGGTACTAAGAATGCTTGTAAATTAACTGAAGATACTGCAAACCCTGGTACATACACTGCCACTTGGACTTACGATGGTGCTGCACCGATCATTAATCCAAATGATAACCCTAATGCAGTACACAGAGTACTGAAGGATCCCCTCATAAATCAGCCATAGCATAGCCATATTTGAGCAACTGATTGGCGAATAATACCCAGGCCGCCAGCAATTCTTTCTCCGTGATTTGATAATCAGGCCGCCTGAGTACCTCCAA
>NZ_LGYY01000077.1:0-1439 GCF_001308045.1 Shewanella sp. Sh95 | reverse complement strand
GGAACTTGCTTTGGCCTACCTTAACCACTTGGCTTTTCTGTTCGTTAACAACCAGTTTTAGCTTAGTGGCAAGATAGCAAGTAATACTCTTGAGGACACGTTCGCCCGCTCGTTGAGACTTGACCAAGATGATAAAGTCATCCGCGTAGCGGGCGAAGTGATGCCCTCTGCTTTCCAGCTCTTTATCCAGACTATCCAACATGATGTTTGATAGTAATGGTGAGAGTGGGCCACCCTGAGGTACGCCTTCGAAGCTTGCTTCAAATTGGTCGTTGATCATTACGCCAGCACGCAGGTATTTACCAATAAGCGCCAGCAGACGCTTATCCTGTACCTTGCTCCTTAACTGAGTCATTAAGAGATCATGATTTACTCGATCAAAGAACTTGGACAGATCAACATCGACGGCAAATTTGCGTTTATGTTTGATGATATCCCTGACTTGCAAGACTGCTTGTTTGGCATTCCTATTCGGTCTAAAGCCGAAGCTATTAGCCGAGAAGGAAGGATCAAACAACGGCGTGAGAATTTGAGCAATTGATTGCTGTATCACACGATCAATGACGTTAGGGATACCCAGTTTGCGTTTACCGCCATCGGGTTTGTCGATCTCTACGCGTCTGACTGCTGAGGGTTGATATTCACCTAACTCAAGTTGAGATTTACACTGTTGCCAACCGCCTTGCTGCACCCAAAGCGGGAAGGCTTCGATAGTCATGCCATCGATGCCAGCCGCGCCTTTATTGGCTTTAACTTGACGCCAAGCTCGGTGTAGATTTTCAGGTTCGAGTAGTTGTTGGAATAAATCGCTGTTGAAGGCCGGTTGCATATCAATACGCTGCCGATAGTAATCGTCTGGCGACGTAGTGGGTATCGACAAGTTTGACAAGACTCCTCCTTCTTCTAAATGTTCAGGCCTTCACCATGTACCCACAACGCTAACGCGGGGTATGCTATCCCATCCATTACGATGGGCGTTGGGCTACTATGCCGTCTGCTGACTTCTGCTTAATCACATGCCGAGTTGCCCCGTCATGCGCTATCGGTTTTCATCTGGTTCGCTCTTTTCAGTCGATGAGATTGAAAAGCCAAGGCACTTAATAGACCAGAGCCTGACTGGTTATTGACCGATCGCGTGTTAAGCAGATCTCCCCAGATAAGAACATGAACTTTCTTTGCACTGCTGCATCATTTACGGTGGCCATTAGATCACGTGGTTTCGTCGTCTTGTGCCAACTCACCTCTAGCCTACGCCTCATATGATGTTCTTGTTCATCAGCTCGCAAATTTGCTAGCGGCTTCCTTCAGACCAATCCTCGCGGATAAGCCCTTGCCATTCACTAGTAGTTAGCGTTTAATAACAGCATGTTATTGAACGGTGACCTTCCTACAGAGGACTTTCACCTCATTAGTTCATGCCCATGCTGGGCGTACACAAG
>NZ_LGYY01000076.1:0-1448 GCF_001308045.1 Shewanella sp. Sh95 | reverse complement strand
CTGTCTCTTGATCACAAGTCTTCGTGATTGAGAGACATGGCCAATTCGTAACCCTCAAGGATGGTTTGTAACCTAAACCATCCTTCCCACAATACCTCTACACAAGCTCGACCTGTCCGCTTGGTATCTTTCCAACCCCCTAATCTGGCCAGACGCTCGTACGCCCACTGCATATCGGGTGCCTGTTGAGGTAACGGACGTCCCTCCATTTTCAGCCAAAGTAATTTCCACGCTTTCTGACCCAATAGCGTTTCACAACATTGTGCTGCCACTTCCGCTTTGGATACCTTCATAAAGCGAAGCTGGAGTAAGCGTGTGGCGATAAAAGCCAGTATCACACTCATACGCTCCAGGTTCTCACGGCACTGCATTCTCAGCTCTTCCACCGCGGTGCCACTGCTTTTCCATACCTTGTGGTAATCTTCAATCAACCAACGGCGCTCGTAATAGCCGACAACCTCCAGTGCCTCCTTCGAGCATGTGATAGATTCGGAGGTGAGTAAGTGCCATGCCAGTTTTTCTTCACGATGACTTTGCTCTACGACACTGACGTAATACAGAGGGATATCTGCCAGAGTGCGTTTGTTGGCTGGGGCTTTGAGGGTCACTCGGGCATATCTCATTTCCAGCGTCACCGCCCGGGCTTTCCTTCCGCCTTTCTGAGGAATGAGGAGAGATTTCGTCGCTGCAAGCGGTAATGTGTTCGAGTAGTCATAGAGTTTGTGTGCATGCTCTTGAATGCATCGGCTCTGCATCGAGCGGACGACAAAGCGCTGTTGGTGCTGGGTTTTATAGGTCAGATATTCAAACAAATCAGCCTCACGGTCACAGACGGAAATCACCTTGTTGATATGCTCGCCTAAACGGGCAGACATATTGGCGGAGGCTTGTTCCCATTTGTAGCTCTCTTTTTCCTCGTAAGGGCGAGTAGCATGTTGGCGGCGTTGCCCGCGCTTAGTGATATCCCGCGTCCAACGCTGTTGCTCAATCAGCCCAACGACTTGCTGGCTTTGCGGTGAAAACAGCAAGATTGAATGCGCCAGAATGGCACGGTTTTTATCCCCTTGATTGGTATGACCTAACTCCTCCCTGACACTGTCATGCTTGTAAGTCAGCGAGGTGGTATCCTCTAGTGCTAACAAGATGTCATGCTCTCGAGCTTGCTGCGCGGTGGCTTGAAAACCCGCTTCAGCAATATCACTGGCTTGAATATTCTCATTGCGGATAAATCGGTAGGCCCCTTCCATCTCAGCGGGGGATAAGGGAAGTTTGGACACGGCAACTCCGGGTTGTTGGGTAATTGAGGTAGCCAGTGAAACAAGTCTTTGTGTACGTCTTGGGTCGTTGAGGTTTGCGTGCCCAAATTGACATTGCGCCCACTGCTCTGGATCCATCATCTTCATCATAATCGCCTCGAATATTTAGCCCTAGACGATCTGATCACAATG
>NZ_LGYY01000216.1:0-1451 GCF_001308045.1 Shewanella sp. Sh95 | reverse complement strand
CGGTACTCAGGCGGCCTGATTATCAAATCACGGAGAAAGAATTGCTGGCGGCCTGGGTATTATTCGCCAATCAGTTGCTCAAATATGGCTATGCTATGGCTGATTTATGAGGGGATCCTTCAGCATTTAGCGTCCTTATTTTACAAAGTTAAAAACTGTACACTTTTCTCTTTCTACTTCGACAGTTTTCATCAATCAAAAAGCGAACCTGTTCTGCTAACCACAGCAATTTATTTTGCGAACCGAAAGCAATCATATTTTTAGAGCCATTATTCGCACTAGCAAGCACTTTTAGCGTATATTCCAATATTGATAGTACACAGATACTTGGCTTATCATTTCGAGTTAATACAACACTACTGTAATAACCTTTGCTCATACCTAAAAACTCAGAACTAAACTGATATTTTGATTTGCACAAATTCATAGATTTCAACTGTGCATAAACGTCCTGTAATTGCATCAAATCTCCTTTTGCACAGGGTTACATTATCCTGCTATAGCTATTTACCTTAATATCACTAATACAATGACTTAACGTTCCATTTTCAGGACGTTAAGCAACAATGTTTTGACCGTTCTTCCCGAAGTTGATTTCTATCATCGGTAAAATGAATACTCTTACACAACTTTTCACTACTTAAGTAGCGAACACTGATAAATACATGCATGTATGATAATGGAGATATACATGTATAAAAAATTACTTAATACGACACTGCAACAAGAATTTATTACACAGATTAACAAAGCTCAATTTAAACCGGATCTAGCTTTAAACTTAACACTATGCAAAGTACCTTTATATGAAAAAACCAACCTTAATGACACATCAGTCACTGAAAAGCAATTTGAAATACTTGAAAATAACTTTAAAAGATTCATGTGCTATTTAAACGAAAAATGCTATGGAAGAAACTGGCACAGACTAAAGAATATAAACCCTAAAAAGTGCATACAAATTATTGCTTTCATTGAAGTAAAAAATCACCAATTCCATTTTCATTGCGCGGTACAAACACCACCCCACATTAACGTGGAAGAATTTAAAGAAATCATTTTAGAACTTTGGGGAAGAACAAAATATGGCAGCAAATATGAGAATTTGATTGAATTCATTTACGATATTGATGGCTGGACTAGCTACATGCTGAAGAATCCCCTGATGATTTACAAATAAATCATCAAATTAGGGTGGAAGCGCATCTTGTTGCATGATCAAATGGTTTCGCCAAAAACTACACTTGGACAACAAGATGCGCGAAGCCAATATCCTACAACATTCTTTACACCAATACTGCCCAGAACTTCACCTAAAACGATTAAACAGCTTGATGCTGGCCTCTAAGGCACTGATTGAATGTAAGACACTGACCTTGACTGAGTTAGGTCGAAATTTACCAACCACGGCCCGAACCAAGCACAACATCAAGCGCATTGATCGTTTGCTC
>NZ_LGYY01000074.1:0-1485 GCF_001308045.1 Shewanella sp. Sh95 | reverse complement strand
GGCAACACGCTGGTAAGATGGCCATTCTCAGTCCTCGGCGAGTGGTGGGTTTGTTTGGCGATAGATCAGATCGCTCAAACAGGACTGAGTTCCCTTCCTTTGATCTACTATTTGGAACAGCTATTTACACAAGGATGTAGTGACTAAAGATAGTGAAGTCAAATTTTCTGAAGATCTACAGCTCGTTTCCACAACCGATCTTAATGGCGTAATTACCTACGCTAACCCCGGCTTTTGCCAAGTGGCTGGATACCAACTCGATGAAATGATTGGTCAGCATCATAATTTAGTTAGACATCCAGATATGCCGAAAGCTGCTTTTGCCGATTTATGGAAACATTTAAAGCAAGGCAAGCCCTGGCGTGGCATGGTTAAAAACCGTTGTAAAGATGGTAGTTATTATTGGGTCGATGCCTATGTTACCCCCATCTATGAGGATGGCCGGATCTCAGGTTATCAATCAGTCCGTTGTTGCCCTACGCCTGAACATAAAGCGCGTGCTAGTGTGATGTATAAGGAGTTAAGAGCGCTTGAAAACAAGAAAAATATATTTTGGGGCAATAAGTTACTATCAAATCATCTAGTCAGTTTTCTTTTATTATCCATAGCCATTGTCTGTAGTGTTTGGTGGCTAACCTTTCCTCAATCACTCTTAGTGATCTTGCCCTTACTCGCTATCATTGCCTTAAATCGACAGCAGTTATTTTTAACGCCTAGATACTTGCAGCGATTAGAGAATGACTACGATAGCATTAGCCGGCTGATTTTTTCTGGTGACGCCCCCCACAGTATTGCAGATTTTCATATCAAACTTGGGCAGGCGCGAATTCGGACTGTTTTAGGAAGAGTTGATGACGCAACCCATTCATTGAAATCTATTGCGGATCAGATTAGTACGTCTATGTCTACCACGAGCAATGATATCACCTCCCAAGATCTACAGATCCAACAAGTTGCTACTGCGGTGACTGAAATGGCATCCGCAGCAGAAGAAATTAATCGTAATATCCAAGCGAGTAATCTACAGATTGAAGAAGCCCGTCGTCATTGTCAGGTGACCAGTCAGCAACTAAAAAATGTTGAAACTGAAGTTGCCTCATTAGCGACCCAAGCTGAACAAGCTTTTGATTCTGCAGTAGCTTTGTCCAGTGAGTCAGAACGAATAGACACTATCATGTCTGAAATACAAGGGATTGCTAATCAAACGAATTTGTTAGCACTCAATGCTGCAATCGAAGCGGCTCGCGCCGGTGAGCAGGGGCGAGGATTTGCAGTTGTTGCCGATGAAGTTCGTAATCTATCTACTCGTACTCATAAAGCGACAGAGCAAATTCAAACGAGTATAGGGCATATTCAGCGCTGAAGGATCCCCTCATAAATCAGCCATAGCATAGCCATATTTGAGCAACTGATTGGCGAATAATACCCAGGCCGCCAGCAATTCTTTCTCCGTGATTTGATAATCAGGCCGCCTGAGTACCTCCA
>NZ_LGYY01000113.1:0-1486 GCF_001308045.1 Shewanella sp. Sh95 | reverse complement strand
TAAATGGACCATGCCAATCCACAATTGGAGCCTTTGTTTATCTCAGTTAGCGATTTATTTTGAAGGACGTTTAGATAGCGTGCTGGAAATT
Source organism: Shewanella sp. Sh95 (assembly GCF_001308045.1). NCBI lineage: Bacteria > Pseudomonadati > Pseudomonadota > Gammaproteobacteria > Alteromonadales > Shewanellaceae > Shewanella > Shewanella sp. Sh95. The sequence goes on along the minus strand of NZ_LGYY01000113.1, from coordinate 1,395 downwards.
TAAAAATTAGCCTGACACAGAATTTTGAACGCCCTCCATATGTGCTCAAGGCTGATTTCAAGTTGGCTTTCCCAAAGGGAATGATGTTTCGAGGCAACGACATAGACATTTGAAATACAGCCTAAGCGTGTAACACTAAGCTCTTTGGATTCGGTCGGCTCTATTGTGATCCCAAAATCTAATTCACCTGCATGTATCAGTTCTGCACTATTATCTTGCCACTTGTGTAGTCTTATTTGGCCTAATTCACTTATCACATCGGGTGAACTGAGCTGTGGTGCTAAGAAACTTAATAATCCATTACTTGCGGCTATATGGAGCGGTAATTCAACGTGACTCGCTGCATTTTGCAGCTGCATTGCAGATTGTTCTAGGTGATAAACCGAATCGGTGAATTGGCAAATAGCGACATACAGACTTTCAGCAAGAGGTGTGGGTTTGAGCCCCTGTTGGCGCCGATAAAATAGTTCATCATTAAAGGTTAACCGTAGCGCATTGAGACAGCGGCTAATTTTGGGAGCCGACACATTTAACGCTTTGGCGGCACTATTTGCATGTCCGTTATCAAAAATACTTTTAAATACAAGTAAGGTGAATACATCAAGTTCGCAGATTTGTTTTAGTAATTGATTGCTCATTTGGTCTCGCCTTGCGATGAGTCTGAGTCTGCAGTCACACAGTTTTGCCTAAGCATATCGATACCATTGATTAAGCAGTAAACCGTATGCACAAAATGCATTGTTGGTGGATTAGGTTAGCAGTTGTCGTACGGCTTAACTGTGATCTCAATCTTTAATTTAACAATTGGTTAACCAACAATGCTAGTCATTGGATTGTATGGTGTTTATTTAGGCGATTTTGGGCTGGAGGAGTAATTTAGCGAGCTCATCATCTTCATCAGAGTCGCTCGTAGTTGGTTGGAACAACGACACATCACTCGCGTGACGTAGGCTAGAATTTAGCGGCGCAAATAAAGGTTAATCTCTAAACGTCGACACACCCTCGCTCTTTTATGGGCTGAAATGTGGATTAGTCATTTTGACTCTGCGATAACAATACGTTTGTCGATGTTGCAGAGGGCAGGCTATGTGCGTGGATTGTCTGGTGATCTTCCTTAATCCTTAAACCAATAAACTGGCCGCCTTCATTGACTTGCATTGAAGTACAAGCAACATCACCGTCGACAATCCCATGTGCTTGGATGACTAAGCGCTCGCAAATCAATCGGCCTTTGAAATAACCATCAATAATTAATTCTCGACACTTTACCCTGAAGAATCCCCTGATGATTTACAAATAAATCATCAAATTAGGGTGGAAGCGCATCTTGTTGCATGATCAAATGGTTTCGCTAAAAACTACACTTGGACAACAAGATGCGCGAAGCCAATATCC
>NZ_LGYY01000126.1:0-1569 GCF_001308045.1 Shewanella sp. Sh95 | reverse complement strand
CAATTCATACATTACTGTATGTACATATTGCTATGAACACTCATTCATTGATTTAATTCTTTGATTACTCGCCAAACGGCAGAGTAATTTCGATTAACTCAACACCTGTGAGTGTCCACACAGATTTCTTGTTTAGATTGTTAAAGAGCGTTTGACCTCATCGCTTACGTTACCGCTCACTGGGTCAGGGCTGCGTATTCTACGCATTTCCCTTGTCGCGTCAAGGCGTTTTTACAAACTTCTTGAGGCTTTCGAATCAACTGCACATTTTGCATTCGATTCGCACTGTAACCGCGTTAGCTTTCGCTGTCTGCCGTGTCAGTGGATGCGCATTATAGGCAGCGAAACTTTTTGTGCAAGCGCTTTTTTCAGGTTTTTATGATTAATTTTCAAATAGATTGTTACACCCAAGCTAGGCACAACCTACACACTTGTTATACCCAGAGTTATCCACACTGAGAAGGTTTAATGACTAGATTAAATAATTAATTACTCAACTTTAAGTTAAAAGAACTCACAGCTGTGCGTATTCAAAGTTAATTGTGAGGCTGATTTTTTTAGTCTCGATTGATATTTGGTTTCAGGACGAAGCCAGATTCGGCCTGCAAAATACAACGACATGCCTTTGGGCCCCTAAAGGCAGTAGACCAAGAGCGCTAAAACAGCAGCAGTTTGAATATGTGCACCTGTTCGGCGCAGTCTGTCCTGCAACAGGAGAAACTGAAGCCATCATCACGCCATTCGTCAATAAGGACATCATGCACCAGCACCTGGAGCTGATTGCAAAACGCACCAAATCTGGCCGCCATGCAGTCGTGGTAATGGACGGTGCGGGTTGGCATACCAATGACATTGCTGCTGATATCCCTAACCTGTCGATCCTCAAACTGCCGCCATATTCCCCAGAACTAAACCCCATCGAACAGGTATGGAGTTGGCTTCGCCAACATTATCTCGCCAATCGCTGTTTTAAAGGATATGAGGACATAGTGGATGCCTGCAGCCAGGCATGGAACAGCTTTATCAGTTGTACAAAACGCGTGATAAAGATGTGCTCTCGGGAATAGGCGAAGATGGCTGAGCTTTAATGCGGAATGGTATAAGGGAGAATGTAAAAGTGAAAAAAGCAGAAACTGAAAACACCAAATGCAAAAAAGCCAGCTTATTCAGCTGGCTTCATTGCTTAATTAGGCGCTTGGCGATGACCTACTCTCACATGGGGAGACCCCACACTACCATCGGCGCGATTGCGTTTCACTTCTGAGTTCGGGATGGGATCAGGTGGGACCACAATGCTATTGTCACCAAGCAAATTTTTCTCTAGGACATGACACTAGACTATAATGGTGCTGATACCCAGAATCGAACTGGGGACCTCATCCTTACCAAGGATGCGCTCTACCGACTGAGCCATATCAGCAATTTTTTATCATCAATAGATGAAATTAGGCGCTTGGCGATGACCTACTCTCACATGGGGAGACCCCACACTACCATCGGCGCGATTGCGTTTCACTTCTGAGTTCGGGATGGGATCAGGTGGGACCACAATGCTATTGTCACCAAGCA
>NZ_LGYY01000261.1:0-1580 GCF_001308045.1 Shewanella sp. Sh95 | reverse complement strand
TTGGAGGTACTCAGGCGGCCTGATTATCAAATCACGGAGAAAGAATTGCTGGCGGCCTGGGTATTATTCGCCAATCAGTTGCTCAAATATGGCTATGCTATGGCTGATTTATGAGGGGATCCTTCAGTACTGGGTAGTTATCTTTAAATTCACTAATAACACCTTCTGCATCAACAGGTGAAACACCTTTCTGAATACTGTCTTCTTCAAGTAAGTTAACGACTTCAAATGTTACAGATAGATAATCTGTCACATTATAGTTAGCACTTAAATCTACTGTGCCATAAGCTTGATGCTCGCGGTTACCGTAGAAACCAGGTAATTCACGCATCATATACTCTGAACGCCAGTTATATGCTATACGAGCAGAGAAATCATCCATCTCGTAGTAACCGACTAAGTTTACAGTGTGCTTAGATGAGTCTGAGAACACTCCTACACGATCAGCATAATTTTCAGCAGGTGAGGTTGCATCGGCAAAGGTGTAGTTAGCGGAGTAACCAAAACCGTTATCGAATGAATCTAGTAATTGCAGTTCAATACCATCGATTGAACCACCTGTAGCATTATAGTTTTCACTCACTGTCCAACAGTCATATATACCTGCACCACAGGAGCTACCACCTTGACTCACTAAGTTTGGATCTTCAATACCAATTTGTTGATTTAATTTTTCACGGGTTGAAATAAATGAACTAACATCTTTAATAAAGTAAGTTGCTGCAAATAAACCTTCGCCGCTGAAATACCACTCTAAGCTTAAATCTGCTTGAGAGGCTTTAAATGGCAACAGATTCACACTCCCAGTTACTTTCTTTTCGTTACCTGGAGTACCGTCGTTAAAACCAGGTAATTTAGAAGTCGCAAAAAGATCTGCGTAGTTAGGGCGAGACATAACCTGTGCTGCTGATGCTCTTAAAATTAAATCGCTTGCTAAATCAAATGCAATGTTTACGCTTGGTAAAACATCATTATAGCTTGCCTTATCTGTACTTAAATCATCTGCATAAGTACCTTTTGTGCTGAATGCGTAATAATCCGATTCAACATCGGTAGAGATATATCTTAAACCGAAATTCCCCCGTACACCTTCACCAGCAAATGTGGCCATAGTGTATAGAGCTAAGTTTTTCTCTTGAAGCGTACCGTAACCAGATTTGTCTAAAGTAAAGCCATCAATGGCGGCGTAAGCATCTCTGATCATATTGTCAAAGATAGGCTTAGGTAAGGTAAAACCTGCACCTGATGATATAGTTCCTGAGTAATATTCAGAGGCGTCTTTTGCAGTAATATTTGATGATTGCGCAGCTTCAGTCGTTTGAGTTACGTCATGATCCGCATAGCTAATACCTGATTTAATTGAGGTAATAACACCAAACTCAACTGGAACTGTGATATCAAAGGTCGCAAATGACTCTTCATCAGTATTAGGTTGTTTTTTCAATGCCCAACCCTGAAGGATCCCCTCATAAATCAGCCATAGCATAGCCATATTTGAGCAACTGATTGGCGAATAATACCCAGGCCGCCAGCAATTCTTTCTCCGTGATTTGATAATCAGGCCGCCTGAGTACCTCCAA
>NZ_LGYY01000225.1:0-1582 GCF_001308045.1 Shewanella sp. Sh95 | reverse complement strand
GTTACAGCGCCAACCGCTTCACAATTTCTGATCTCTGTAGACCAACGCATCGGTTTTCTTTCCTTCGCCGCCTCAAGCACTTTCTTGCGCTTCGCTAAAATAGCGCCATCTTGCAGTGCATGACGTTGCCCTGGTGAGACAAAATTTAGCTGGCTGTGTTTATGCTCATCGTTGTACCAGGTTACAAACTTTTCCACCCATTCTCTTGCTGTTGCTAAGCAGCTAAAACCTGATGCCGGCCACTGTGGGCGGTATTTCAACGTTTTAAATAACGACTCTGAAAAGGGGTTGTCATTACTCACCCGCGGCCGACTTAATGATGCCGTAATACCAAGCTCTTCCAGCTTGGCTTTCATGGTCAGTGACTTCATCGGCGCCCCATTATCAGAATGCAGCACTAATGGCGTGTTAAAGCATTGCTCGCGTAACAGACAGCGTTGGATTAGCGCAGCGGCATATTCCCCACTTTCTTGCTCATGAACTTCGTAACCCACTATTTTTCTACTGTAAATATCTTCAAACAGGTACAAATAGTAGAACTGGCCTTTGACGATTGAGGCTAAATAAGTGATGTCCCATGACCACACTTGATTCGGCCCATCTGCCCGATAACTCAACGGTTTGCTTCGATTGACCGCAGCCTGAGTGCGGCCACGATGGTTAAGTTGACCATGAGCATTTAACACTCTGTAGAAGCTGGATTCCGAGGCGATATAAATCCCGTTATCTAATAATGTTGGCACAATTTGCGACGGGGGTAAGCTGGCGTACTCCGCTTGATTGCACACACTTAATATCTGTTGTCGCTCATGTTCTTCGAGTTTATTTGCTGGCTCTGGTCGAGCTGCTGTTGGCCTTAAATCAGCTTGCACTTGACCTTCTCGATACCAACGTCGATAGGTACGCTTACTGAGGCCCGTTTCAGCACAAGCCTTATAAAGGCGAGCACCCTGGGTATACGCCTCTTGGATTAAGGCAATCAATGCTATGCGCTCAGGCAAGGGGGTTAGCTCTCCTCGCTGTCGTCCCCCCAGAGCGCATTGAGCTTTTTTCTGAGCACCAGTAACGCAGCAGCTTCAGCCAGCGCTTTCTCCTTATAGCGCAATTCCCGTTGCAGCGATTTGATTTCGGCTTTGTCAGCCTTAGCCTGCTGTTTAATGGTTTTAGTTTGTACTTCTGAGGTTTGAAAACCAGCTAAACAATCCTGTTTCCACTGCTGTACTTGCTCGCGGAACAAGCCCTTTTCACGGCAATACTGGTTTATCTCCGCTTCCGACAGCGGCGCTGTTTCAATAATCACGGCAAGTTTTGCTTCAGCCGACCAATCATCGGCTGTTAATGTTTTACCTGGCACGGGGCGACCTTCTTTTCTGGCAATATCTCGCCAATGATACAAGGTTTGCACCGCGATGCCTTCTTCCCGAGCGACCTCTGCGACCGTTAAGTTGTGAGGAGGTAATAATTTTTTAAGGATCGCCTCTTTACGTTCTGGTGAATACCGAGCCATATCGTTCTCTTTTGCCGCACCCTGTCTTTAAACATAATGATTATTTAGGGGTGACAACAATCCTGACACAGGGGG
>NZ_LGYY01000078.1:0-77791 GCF_001308045.1 Shewanella sp. Sh95 | reverse complement strand
ATACCAAGCGGACAGGTCGAGCTTGTGTAGAGGTATTGTGGGAAGGATGGTTTAGGTTACAAACCATCCTTGAGGGTTACGAATTGGCCATGTCTCTCAATCACGAAGACTTGTGATCAAGAGACAGCCCTCGGGTGGCTTTATTACCTTTAACGCTTTGCCCCATTCATTTAGCTTTGCCAAGCAAGCTAAAATACGGCCGAGCAATAATACCTTGAGTGATTCAAGAAGAAGCGAACCAATGACCTAGGCCGATATTGCCAATGGTAAAACTGGCGTCACATCTTTAGCCTTAGAGATTTGCCAAGAGAACCCAGCAAGAAACGCCTTTCCCGCCTTTATTCCTTGCAGGTAATCAATCCGTAAATCCGCATCTGTGCTACCTAACAGCTTACTCTGTAATGGTGACTTCGCAAAAATCTGCACAATTTCAACATCATCGGGAGGATTTGCAATAAAGTCTAGCTCGGCCTGATAGGCCTCTTCATGCTGCACTAAGTAATCAATGGTCTTAGGACAAAAACCTGAGACGCAGATCCACGACTTGAGTTTATGTACCCAAGCGGATTGGGCTTGAAAATCCTCATTCACCGTTCTGACCACCACAATTTTACGGGCGCCGCGTCGATACGCTTCACGCACAGGTAGCGGCGCAGCTAAACCGCCATCGAGATAAAAATCCTGCTCTGGCTCAGCCATAACTTCGGCATGATTAGCAGATTCAATCGCTAACCAAGGTGTTAACTTCACCCCTTGTTTATATAAAAAAGGCAATGCGCTAGAGGCTTTAAGTAGTTCACGCCAGTGTTCGTGGTTGGTTGGGCTCAAGAAATACCCTTGGCGATCGCTGACTCGCGTGGTGGTGATAAGAAGTTCTCGCCCACGGAGGGATTGACTCGCCGCGGCTAAATCTAGCTTAAAGCTTCCACGTTGAATCTGGTCAAAATACCAGTCGAGATCGATCACATTGGCGCCAATCAGACCTCGTCCTAATTGATAGAAGCGTTTATGACGCGTTAAGCCACGGATAAGTTTTTTAGCGTATCCCTTTTGCCTAGCTAAGAAACTCGTCAAGTTTTGCGAGCCAGCGGAGGTACCAATCAATAAATCGAAAGGGTCGAACTCCGCATCAAGCCAAGCATCGAGTACGCCTGCGGTAAAAATACCGCGCTGACCACCACCCTCTGCAATTAACGCCACTTTAGGCGCGGTAACAGATTGAGAAGCTGAGGATAAATGGTTAATCGGCGGCATAACTGACCTTATCGCAATGGAGAATAGATAAGCCTAGTCTAAACAAAGAAAGCCATAGTAAAAAACGGATAGAATCTATTGTTGTAATCGATAAATAAATATAAGAAGCGTTTTGCGTGAATTAAAGCACTTTAGCAACGATGCAATACTCGCATACATAGTTAAAAGCTATAGGTAACGTTGCTTGTAGATAAATCTAAGCCCGCGAATCGTCACGCTGGCTTAGATTGCACTTGGTTTCTTAACGTTAGAACTTATGGCTCAGTTCAAGCGTGATATTGCGCGGCTCGCCAGGGAAATGGCCATTGCGCTCACTAAATCCGCTAACAGCATATTCCTTATCGAAGATATTCTTCAGATTTACGCGCACTTGGGTTTGGTCCCACTGAGTCGTCCAGCTCATATCAAACACCGTATGGGGTTTTACCGTTTGACCATTGAGGCTAAATTGCTCGCCCACATAGTCCATCCCAAAAGCAATGGCGGAATCAATCACTTGAATATCGTAGCGCGTCCATAGCCCTGCTTGATGGCGCGGCGCATTGGCAAAGTGTTTGCCGTCGCCAAAGGTGTTGGTTAGGCTGTCGTTGGTCACGCCCTTGATCACTTCCGTATCGTTATAGGCATAGTTAGCCGTTACGGTAAGGTTATCCGTAAGATCCCCCACCAGCGTAAATTCCACCCCTTGGCTACGTACTTCGCCAAAATTAACTAAATTCGGAATACCATCGTCATCCCCAGTATCTAAAGGGTTAGCCTGGGCCACATTTTGTTTTTCAATGCGATAGAGTGCAAGCGTGGTCATAAACTGGCCATCGAGCCACTCGTTTTTCATCCCAAGCTCTATTTGATTACCAGTTTCGGGATCGAGTGCGCCGTCACTTTTGATGCTCTCTTGATCAGACAATGCTGCCGGATTGAAACTCTCTGAGTAGTTCAAGTAGAAAGACATCGCATCGATTGGACGATAATTCAATCCAGCCCTTGGGGTAATGGCATTATCGCTAAAGGAGAATCCGGTCTTTTTATCGTAATCATCAAACTGGCTAAAGCGTAGACCTGCAATTAAAGACCACTGCTCGTTGAAATGCAGATGCTCTTGCAAATAGAGGCCAAAACGGTTGGCACGGGTACCGTCGGTATCCATGTCTTTTAACTGATAAGCACTTGGGTTTGTTTCACCGTAATTCAGCTCAAAGATATTCAGATTACCCACGCCTTCCTTACTGGTCGCCAACTTGTAATGGTATTCGGTTTCGACGTAGTGATAATCACCACCAAACAGGAACTCATGCTCAAAACCTAAGACATTAAAACGATAGACAAAATCATTGGTTAAACTGATTTCGTCATTGGCACGGGATTGGACACGATATTCACGTTTGATGGTGCCATCGGCACTGTTTGCCTTGCCATCACCATTCACATCGACCCAACCACGGGATTCGTGATATTGCTGATCGGATTCATTATTCAGGTAACGAATTTGAGTTTTTACCGAAAAATCATCACTAAATTGATGATCGAGAATCGCTTGCAGCACCAAGGCATCCATTTTCTGGAAATCGCTTTTCTCGTTGGCATTGTAGGAAGGATCGACAAGGAAATTACCCGCATCATCCACGGGTACACCACGGAGTCGATTGCCACCCAAATCCTGCCTTATCAGATCGAAGGTGGTGGTGAGCTTGGTATCTTCACTGATTTCATAGAGTAAACCACCTGCCACTTCGGCATTTAAGCTATCGGCATTGTTACGAAAGCTATCTTCCTGCTGATAGTAGCCCCCCAATCGATAGGCTAAATCCTCAGTTAAACCGCCAGTGAAATCCAGCGAGCCGCCCATCATGTCGTAGCTACCCGTGCTTAGGGTGAGATCTTTACGCTCGACAAAGGTCGGTTTCTTCGTCACATAGTTAATCATTCCGCCGGGTTCACCGCCGCCATAGAGTGCCGATGCAGGGCCTTTTAATACTTCAACCCGCTGTACGTTGAACAGTTGTGGCACCGAAAATCCCGAATACGGGTCGCCACGTACACCATCGTAAAACACGTTTGCATCATCGCGAAAGCCACGAAAAGTCACGCCGGAATAGCTAAATTCACTCACACCGGCAATGGAGCGATATAAGTCAGTAATATTACGAGCGGCTTGATCGTCAATCAGTTGCTCGGTCAGCACTTGTACAGACTGCGGCAATTCCATCACATTGATTGCCGTTTTAGTGCCGATTTCAGTCTCTTTATCAACATACATTTGCATGGCGCGACCACGCACGACAATTCGCTCTGGCGCCTTAGTCTCAGCTTGTGTGCTGGCTTGCGCTTCGGCCTGTGTGTTGGTTTGCATAGCAACTTGTGCCGTTGAAGCACTTTCTTGCTCGGGTTTACTCTCTTGAGCGTTAGGCGCAGCCGCAAAGACCAAATGCGGCATCAGGGCAAGCGTTAGTATTGAATAGGCAAAACGTGATTTCACAAAGTCCCCCAACCTTGAGCAAACCTGTGGTTTACCCATGTCATCTAAAATGTGCCGTCATTATAAAGTTTGACTGATAGATGACAATAATTCTCATTTAAATTTACATCGGTCAGGATTTGTAACAATTGTAAAGAGAGTCTACTCGTTATGTGTGGATATAGCGGCATGGCTCTTAGTGCATAGCACTTACTAAATGGCGCTTAATGAAAGCCATCTCCAATAAAAAAGCCAGCATCACTTTGCTGGCTTATTGTTGTTTTTTACTGGATATAACACTGCGGATGTAAATACTTAAAAAATAGTTTCATCAAGCGTGGTTAGCATCTCACTCGCCAGCTCCAACTGTTTACGCAGGCTGCGGCTTTGCACGGCCCAATACGCCATATAAAAGTCCGCCGTTTTCAGTTTAGCCTGGTAAAACTCCGCCTCTTGCGTGCCATTTGCGAGCGCAGTTAGTGCAATCTTGGCCATACGCGCCCACATCCATGCCAGAGCCGTAATGCCAAATAACTCCAGATACGCCATCGATGCCGCGCCGATAATGTCGGGATTGCTTGCTGCATGGCTCGCTAAATAACCACTCGCCTTTTGTAAATCGGTGGCGCAATCCATTAGCCCACTCACGTAGGGCTGCATTTGCGCATCTTTGCCCTGTGATTGAATAAATTCGGTAACAAGCACAGACCATTGCTGCATAGCCGCACCACGGTCACTCAGCAGTTTACGGCCAACTAAATCGAGCGCCTGAATACCGTTTGTACCTTCATAAATCAGTGCAATACGGCTATCACGCACAAATTGCTCCATCCCCCACTCGTGAATATAGCCATGGCCACCAAACACTTGCTGCGCATCCACGCAGGCATTAAAGCCTCGATTAGTGATAAAGCCTTTCACCACAGGCGTAAACAAGGCCGCTAATTGCGAGGCCGCTTTGGCTTTTGCAGGATCGCTATGGCGCTCTGCCTCATCGAGCCACAACGCCTGCTGGCCAACGAGTGCACGGGCACCTTCATTAAAGGCTTTTTGCGATAACAACATCCGGCGCACATCACCGTGTACCAAAATCGGGTCGGCAACTTTTTCAGGCGCTTTAGCGCCACTAATGGCGCGGCTCTGCAATCTGTCCTTTGCGTAGGCTAAGGCATTTTGATAGGCGATTTCGGAGACGCCTAATCCCTGCATTCCAACCCCCAAACGCGCTTGGTTCATCATGGTAAACATGGCGCGCAGCCCTTGGTGGGGTTCTCCCACTAACTCACCGAGTGCCCCCTCAAATACCATCACACAGGTTGAGTTACCGTGGATGCCCATTTTATGCTCAAGCCCACTGGCATAGAGGCTGTTCGCCTCACCTAAACTGCCATCACTGTTCACTAACACTTTGGGCACAGCAAACAGCGAAATGCCCTTAACCCCTTCGGGCGCATCGGGCAAGCGTGCTAACACTAAGTGCACTATGTTATCGGTAAATTGATGGTCGCCCGAAGAGATAAAAATCTTCTCACCAGTGATCGCAAAGTAGCCGTCCGCCGCAGGCACGGCCTTAGTACGCAATAGTGCTAAGTCGGTTCCGGCATGGGATTCGGTGAGGTTCATGGTGCCAGTCCATTCACCACTCACTAATTTCGCTAGATACTTCTGTTTAAGTGCCTCACTGCCGTGGGCATGAATGGCCGCATAGGCGCCGTGGGTAAGGCCGGGATACATGGCAAAGGCCATGTTAGTCGAGGTTTGCATCTCGGTGGCGAAAATCCCGACTACTTCGGGCAGTCCTTGGCCACCGTAGGCGGGATCGCAGGTCAGTGTCGGCCAACCATTGTCGACAAATTGCTGATAGGCGTCGGCAAAACCTTCGGGGGTAACCACTTTACCATCCACGAGTTTGCAGCCCTGCACATCCCCCACGCTATTTAACGGCAACATCACCTCAGTACTGAAATCCGCCATACCCTGTAGGATGGCATCAACCAGATCGGGGTCGATTTCATCGAAGCCTTTTAGGGCATCTTGCTGATAAATATGCAACATTTCATCGAGGATAAATTGATAGTCACGCAGTGGTGCTTGATAGACTGGCATAATCGCTTCCCTTTCTTGTTTTATGGCAATGGACTAAGTGCTCTGACCACTTTAGCTAAATCTGTTGAAAAAGGAAGCATCTGAGCCTCTGTGCAGTGACTTTTGTTTGCACAATCGAACAGCAAAACCGTAAATTGATCGCAACAAAGGCTTATGCTCAAGTGCAAAAGTTTGTAAGCTAAGTGTCTGTATTGCTGATACGTCATCAGGTTGAGGATATTGTTACTATGGGTTCTGTTACCACCAAAAAACACGCAAACGGGCTCGATTATGTCGAAGTGAACACTGCGTTATGCCAAGCAAGGATTTTTTTACAGGGCGCGCAAATCGATCATTTTCAACCCGTAGGTAAGCCCCCCTTGTTATGGGTGTCTTCAGCGGATGACTATCAACCCGGTAATGGGATCCGTGGCGGAGTGCCCGTCTGCTGGCCTTGGTTTGGTATGAGCAATCAAGCTAATTTCCCGCAACATGGTTTTGCCCGCACCCGAATTTGGACACTCGAGTCGGTTGAGATGCGTAATCAACTGGTGGATTTACGTTTTAGCTTAGCCATCAGCGAAGAAGATAAGATCTTTTGGCCGCACCATACCCAAGTCAACGTATTCTTTACCTTAGGTGAAACCTTAAGTATCAGCTTAGTTAACACTAACCTTGGCGATGTACCGGTTACACTCACCCAAGCGTTACACAGCTATTTTCCGATTGAAGATATTCACCAGCTTAAAGCCACTGGTTTTAGCGGTGCTCAATATATTGAGTTTTCCGAAGGGCCTTACCCGCAAACGACGGATGACGTGCTATTTGACCGCGAAACCGACCGCGTTTACACCAACCTAGGTCCAGTACAACACTTACATACGCCCAAAGGTGTGATTGAAGTGAGCCGTGAAAATAGCCACTCGGCCGTGCTGTGGAACCCTTGGATTGAAAAATCGACCCGTCTTGCCCGCTTTAATGACGATGACTATCTCACCATGGTGTGTTTAGAGGCCGCCAATGTGCTTGAAGATAAATTAACGCTGGCTCCCGGCGAGAGTCACAGTTTAGTTACCCATATTCGCTGGGCAGACTAATCGGTCTTTATCACCTCATCAATGAAAAGCCCAGTGCATGACTGGGCTTTTTTATGCCATCAAATTCACGATGGTCATCTATTTGGCAATAACCGCCTACTTAGTGTTTTTCTCAAAACGGGCTAACAAGCTTGAGGTATCCCAGCGATTACCGCCCATGGCTTGAACTTCTGAGTAAAACTGATCCACAAGTGCGGTTAAGGGTAAGTGCGAGCCATTGCGGCGAGCTTCTTCTAGGGCAATGCCTAAATCCTTACGCATCCAATCGACGGCAAAACCAAAATCATAGCTTTGGCCCCACATGGTCTTGTAGCGATTTTCCATCTGCCAGCTTTGCGCCGCACCTTTACTGATCACTTCCACCACTTTTTCACCGTCAAGACCGGCCTTACGGGCAAATTGCAGCGCTTCGGCAAGGCCTTGAACCACACCTGCGATACAAATTTGGTTGACCATCTTAGTGAGTTGGCCGGCACCAACCTCACCTAAGCGCTCAGCGCAACGCGCAAACGCTTCGATAACGGGCTTAACACGCTCGAACACAGCTTGATCGCCCCCGACCATCACAGTCAGTACGCCATTTTCGGCACCAGCTTGGCCACCCGATACAGGCGCATCGAGAAAATCGACGCCTTTTTCGGCCAGCACTTTATGTAATTCACGGGCCACATCGGCTGAAGCCGTCGTATGGTCCACCAATACAGTGCCTTGAGCCATACCATGGATCAGGCCATCATTGCCTAATACCACTTCACGCAAGTCGTTATCGTTGCCTACGCAGGTAAAAACAATATCTTGGCCGATTGCCGCCTCTTTAGGCGTTGGGCAGCAGCGACCACCGTAGTTCTCGACCCAGGTTTGTGCCTTGGCAAAAGTGCGGTTATACACAGTAACCTCATGGCCCTTGTTGAGTAAGTGTCTTGCCATGGGGTAACCCATTACGCCTAAACCAATAAATGCGACTTTTGCCATGAGGAACTCCTTTAATTGATAAACAAGGTGAAACGTTTTACACCACACATTTGCACTGCGTTCATTTAACCTCACTGAATTAACACAATAGATTAACGACACACAGGATGCGCGCTTATGTTACTCCGAGAAAGACCCTACCCAAACTAAAAAAATGCGAGCAAGTGTTTCAACTTAAAAGGTCAATCTGTAGCTAAAACGGTGGCGGCAGTGTAGCACTCGATTAGGCGAGCGTCAGAGTAAAAATGCACTTGGCAACAAACGCAGTGTTCGACAGAAACAACAAAGGCGCACAGAGGCGCCTTTGTTTTTATAACTAACCCAAATCACTTTTGTACGTGTGCTTCCATTTCGGCGCCAATTTTCTTGCGCATTTCCATTAAGCGCAGTGCGGAATCACGCAGATGAATATCATACTCAGTCTGCGGCACCCATTCAGGCACGGGTGTAGGTTGACCATTTTCATCCACGGCAACCATGATGACAATACAGTGAGTGGTGAGATGACGCTCAGAGACCTTAGGATCCCCTGCCCGCACATCAATACCGATGTGCATAGAGGTCTTACCGGTATAAATCACCTTAGCGCTGACTTCGACGATATTTCCCACGAGGATAGGCTGAACAAATCGAATTCCACCCGCATAGGCGGTAATACAATATTTACCACTCCAGCCCGCAGCACAGGCATAAGCCGCAAGGTCAATCCATTTCATCACAGCGCCACCGTGAACCTTACCACCAAAATTCACATCTGCGGGTTCTGACAAAAATCTCAGGGTAATTTGTCTATCGATACCAGCCATATAACCTCAACTTATTCAGCCTCTGTGGCTCAATGATTTTGCAATAAGTTGAGTTTACGATAGAAATGCGCAATAGCGTAAAGATAATTACGATTGTCCCAGTGAAGAGAACCGATTTAGCCAAAGTAACTTATTAGCCCACAGGAGAGTAATAATCCCGGCAACGCCAGGCGATACAACCACAGCTGTAATTGACTGCTAACAAAGCGAGTGCCCTTGCCATAAGTGTAAACACCCAACCCAGCCAAAAACAACCCAATCACTTCAAATCCCGATGACATATGGTTACTGCCACCGACACTGATGGCGGTCACCAATAAGGCGAACCACACCAACACATATGCCGCAATCGCAAAGGTGAAGGTCTTCATGCCGATATCCATATTAGGATGCCAAGCTTTGGATTCACCACGAATTAATTCGGTCAAATTTGCGGTTACGGCACCAACGATAGGCACAAGCGGGATCACCAGAGGGTTTAACATGACAGATTTCCTTTTAAATAGAATATGCCTGTCATTATCGGCGGCAAAGGGCATTAAACAAGCTTGATGAACAAAGGTTAACTATTTGGATATCAGCAGGTTAGAAAGTGATATTAGGCACAATTCGAGCATAAAAAAATGCGCCAGTAGGCGCATTTTTTATCGAGCTAACCGCTGTTTAGACTTTCTTAAACAGCAATGAACCGTTAGTGCCACCAAATCCGAAGGAGTTACACAGAGCATACTCTAACTTTACATCACGGGCAGTGTGCGCCACGAAGTCTAAATCACAGCCTTCATCTGGATTATCGAGGTTGATGGTCGGTGGTACGGCTTGATCGCGCAGCGCAAGCAGAGTGAAAATCGCTTCAACCGCACCCGCAGCGCCCAGCAAGTGACCCGTCATAGACTTAGTCGAGCTTACAAGCAGGTTGTAGGCATGATCGCCAAACACAGATTTCACCGCTGCCGCTTCAGCTTTATCACCCGCAGGCGTTGAAGTGCCGTGCGCATTGATATAACCAATTTTTTCAAATGGCAGCTTAGCATCATTCACTGCATTGACCATAGCGGCCGCAGCGCCCGCTCCATCACTTGGAGGCGATGTCATATGGAACGCATCACCACTCATACCAAAGCCGACGAGTTCACCATAAATGGTCGCACCGCGCGCCTTCGCGTGCTCGTATTCTTCCATCACCATCACACCCGCACCATCACCGATGACAAAACCATCACGGTCTTTATCCCATGGGCGACTGGCCGCCGTTGGGTCATCGTTACGGGTTGACAGCGCTTTGGCCGCACCAAAACCACCAACACCGAGTGGACAAGTCACATCTTCGGCGCCACCGGCAACCATTACGTCAGCATCGCCATAGGCAATAGTGCGCGCCGCAAAACCGATATTATGCACACCGGTAGTACAGGCGGTAGTGACGGCAAAGTTAGGGCCCGTCATACCGTACATAATCGATAAATGGCCGGCAATCATATTGATAATGGTGCTTGGCACGAAGAAAGGCGAAATTTTACGAGGGCCACCACTTAATAGCGCGCTGTGGTTTTGTTCAATCAACCACATACCGCCCATGCCAGCACCGATTGCGGTACCCACACGGCCAGGGTTTTCTTTGCTCATATCCAGACCTGAGTCTTGGATAGCTTGGATGCCCGCAGCCATACCATACTGAATAAAGAGGTCCATTTTGCGGGCGTCTTTTTTAGTTAAGTACTGCTCAACATCGAAATCTTTTACAGAACCACTGAAACGAGTGGTAAATTCGCTGGCATCAAATTTGGTTATGGGCGCAATCCCACTCTTACCCGAAAGCAGGGCTTTCCAAGTAGTGTCGACAGTATTGCCCACGGGCGTTACTAACCCTAAACCGGTTACCACTACACGACGTTTAGACACGGCAGTCACCTTTTGAATGCTAAATAGATTAAGTTATGACAGACAAATGCAGTTCTATCATTAAAATGTCTTCGCCAATCTGCGGCGAGCATCTCATGGATAAATTCAACACAGCTTCCAGAGACGATTGAATGGCACTATTGCAGAATTAGGCGGGGATAAAACAAAAACAGGCGGCATATTTGCCGCCTGTTCTCTAGAATTCAGAATTACTGATTCTTAGAAACGTAATCGATCGCTGCTTGAACAGTAGTGATCTTTTCAGCTTCTTCATCAGGGATCTCGGTATCAAACTCTTCTTCCAGAGCCATAACCAACTCAACAGTGTCCAGAGAATCTGCACCCAGATCGTCAACGAAAGATGCCGCTGGTTTAACGTCTTCTTCTTTAACGCCCAGTTGCTCTACAATGATTTTCTTTACACGTTCTTCGATGTTGCTCATTAGTTTTCTTTCCTATTCAAATTACGCACTTGCGTAAGATTGCGAGTAGTTTATTAGATTTGGCTGACAATGCAAGCTTAGTTTTCGTGGTCTAACCACGAAATTTAGCGACCAATTGATACAGATCACTACTCAGTTGCGACAGTATCCCTGCCATCCGCCCTTAAACCATGTACATTCCGCCATTCACATGCAAAGTCTCGCCTGTGATATAAGCGGCAGAGTCCGACGCCAAGAAGAGTACGGCATTGGCAATTTCTTGCGCTTGCCCTAATCGTTCCATCGGAACCTGAGACATGATAGCTTTTTGCTGATCTTCGGTCAGCTCATCAGTCATATCGGTCTGGATAAATCCAGGAGCGATAGCATTAACTGTAATTTGACGAGATGCAACCTCTCTTGCAAGAGATTTTGTAAATCCGATCAAACCAGCTTTTGCTGCCGAGTAGTTAACTTGACCTGCATTGCCCATAGTGCCTACCACTGAACCGATATTGATGATCCGGCCGAAACGCTTTTTCATCATGGTACGCATCACAGGTTTTGATAGTCTGAACAATGATGTCAGGTTGGTATCGATGATATCGTTCCATTCATCATCTTTCATTCGCATCAGCAAATTATCACGGGTGATACCCGCGTTGTTGACTAGAATATCAACATCACCCGCTTTTTCTTTGATCGAATCGAATAAATCGGTGACGGATTGACTATCGGTAACATTAAGCACTAAACCAAAACCTTTGTCACCCAGATATTCTTGAATTGCTTCGGCGCCCTTCTCACTTGTGGCAGTTCCAACCACAATCGCACCGGCTTCGACTAAGGTTTCGGCAATCGCACGGCCAATACCACGACTCGCGCCTGTCACTAAGGCAACTTTGCCCGCTAAACTCAGATTGATACTCATACAAACTCCTTATTCAGTTAACGCGGCAAGGGATGCAACGTCATTAACTGCTTGGGCAGAAAGAGATTTATTAATGCGTTTCGCAAGACCTGTCAATACTTTACCAGGACCGCACTCAACTAACTGGGTAATGCCTTTTTCGGCCATTAATTCAACAGTTTCGCTCCAGCGTACAGGGCAATACAGTTGACGCACCAGCGCATCTTTAATGTCGGCAACCGCAGTGGGTGATGCCACATCTACGTTATTAATAACGGTAATGCTCGGCGCATTAAACTGCACATCGTTTAACGCAAGAGCTAATTTATCAGCAGCAGGTTTCATTAATGCGCAGTGTGATGGCACGCTGACAGGCAAGGCTACCGCCATTTTGGCGCCCGCCGCTTTACAGGCCGCAGCAGCGCGTTCAACCGCATCTTTTTGACCGGCGATAACCACTTGGCCAGGGCTGTTGAAGTTAACTGGGCTTACCACTTCGCCTTGAGCGGCTTCAATACACGCATTAGCAATACCGTCATTATCTAAACCGATAATCGCGTACATAGCGCCAGTACCGGCGGGTACGGCTTGCTGCATCAATTGACCACGTAGTTCAACCAGTTTGATCGCATCTTTAAAGTCGATCACACCAGCACAAACTAATGCAGAATATTCGCCTAGGCTGTGACCCGCTAACATCGCAGGCATAGCTTTACCAGAGGCAACATAGGCACGCCAAATCGCCACACTTGCCGCTAATAAAGCAGGCTGAGTTTTATCGGTTTCATTTAAGGTTTCAACGGGGCCGTCTTGCACTAATGCCCACAAATCATACCCTAACACCTCACTCGCTTCGACAAAGGTTTGTCCCACGATCGGCTGTACAGCAGCCAGCTCGGCTAACATGCCAAGGGCCTGTGAACCTTGGCCTGGGAATACAAAAGCTACATTTTCCATATCAAATTACCTATGGCGAACTTAATTTATTGAACACTAAACCGTTATCTTGGACAGCTAACCAAGATAACGATGAGCAGGAATTTATTCGTATACAGATACGGTTAAAAACGGACGAGCGCACTGCCCCACGCAAAACCAGCGCCAAAGGCTTCGAGCAGCAAGAGCTGACCACGTTGGATCCGACCATCACGCACAGCTTCATCCAGAGCAATAGGTACCGAAGCCGCCGAGGTATTACCATGCTTAGCAAGGGTTAACACCACTTTATCTAAGCTCATGTCTAGCTTTTTCGCCGTGGCATTAATAATGCGGAAGTTAGCCTGATGCGGCACCAACCAGTCGATTTCCGACTTATCGATATTATTCAGGCGCAAGGTTTCAGTCACGACATGGGATAACTGAGTCACCGCCACTTTAAAGACGTCATTGCCTTTCATCGTCATAAAACCAACCGCTTCAGAGGTTTCCCCCTGACGTGGTGGGAAAGCGCACTTAAGCAAATCGCCTTGACGACCATCGGCATAAATATGGGTTGAAATAATCCCGGGCTCATCGGAAGCACCGATAACCGCCGCCCCCGCACCATCCCCAAACAGAATAATGGTGGTACGATCTTCCGGCTCACACAGACGGGATAATACATCAGCGCCAATCACGAGGACTTTTTTCGCGGTACCGTTTTTAACGAATTGGTCCGCAACCGATAAGGCATACACAAAGCCTGAACAAGCCGCCGCGATATCGAAGGCTGGAATGGTGTGCACACCGAGCATGGCTTGGATTTCGCAGGCCGCGGCAGGGAATGCATTTGCCGCACTGGTTGTACCGCAAATGATCATATCTAAATCTGATGCCTCAATACCGGCCATCTCTAACGCATTTAATGCCGCCTGATAGCCCATCGTTGAGACAGTTTCGTCTTGCGCTGCAATGCGGCGCTCTGAAATACCAGTGCGTTCAACAATCCATTGGTCACTGGTTTCCACCATTTTTTCCAAATCTTGATTACTACGCACCTGCACCGGTAGGTAACTACCAGTTCCGAGAATTTTTGTATGCATAAGGAGGAATCAGTTATTTATATCTAAAAGAATCGACTCCAAACGATCTTTTATCATTTCGGGGAGTCGACGTTGCGCTTCAGTCACTGCCAAACTAATTGCTTGTAAATAGGCAGTTTCATCCGCATTTCCATGGCTCTTTACAACTATGCCGCGCAATCCTATCAGACTTGCACCATTATAGTGGTCGGGGTTCATCTGGCTGAGAACCGCCTGAATGCGGGGGGCGATGAGTTTTGCCAAAAAACGCACGAAGAAACCTTGGGTTAGGCCCCGTTTTAACTGATGTACCAATAGCTTGGCAATGCCTTCAGAGGTTTTGAGCGTGATGTTACCCACAAAACCATCACAAACGATCACATCAACATTCCCAGAATAGATTTCATCACCTTCAATAAAGCCGGTGTAATTAATCTGATCAGTGTTTTGCAGTATTTGTGCCGCTTGTTGAACCTGATCGTTGCCTTTGATTTCTTCTGTGCCCACATTAAGGAGTGCGACTTTAGGGCGAGATTTTTTATCCACGGCCTCACACAGCACTGAGCCCATCACGGCAAATTGGAATAGCGTTTCGGAATCGCAGGAAATATTGGCACCTAGATCCAATAAATAAACTGGCTTTTGCGTCACGGAGGGTAAACAACTGACCAATGCCGGTCTGTCCACGCCGGGCAAGGTTTTTAACAGCACCTTGGCCATCGCCATTAACGCGCCGGTATTTCCCGCACTCACACACGCAGCAGCACGTCCATCTCGCACCAGTTCAATCGATAAACGCATCGAACTATTTTTACGAGTGCGCAAAGCGTGCACGGGCCTGTCAGACATACTCACCACTTCATCGGTGTGAATGACTTCAATACGGGAGAGTAACTCTTGTTCTGCTTGGTGCAGATAGACATCTATTTCAGTCTTATCACCGACTAAAATGATTTTAAGGGAAGAATGAGATTGTAGTGCCCGCAAAGCTGCAGGCACTGTGACGTGGGGGCCATGATCACCGCCCATCGCATCTAACGCGAGCGTCAGACTCGTCATTAGGAAACCAACAAATTACTTGTTGATTACCTTTTTACCGCGATAGAAACCATCAGCAGTCACGTTGTGACGCATATGGACTTCACCGCTGGTAGCGTCTACAGACAGCTGAGCAGTGCTCAGTGCGTCATGTGAACGGCGCATACCGCGCTTTGAACGAGATTTTTTATTCTGTTGTACAGCCATTGGCCCTGTCTCCTAGATTACTTGCTCTTCAGTTTTTCTAACACTGCAAACGGATTTGGACGCTCCTCTTGAGCGGGTTCGATCTCGCCTACAACTATATCCATTGACCCGATATTGCAATCAGTTTCTTCATGCATCGGGATGATGGGCATAGCGACTATCAATTCATCTTCGATCAATTGATGCAGACGTACTTCGCCAATCTCATTGCACTCAATTGGGTCATACGCATCCGGGAGCTCATCGATTTCTGCCTTAGTCCGGCATGGACCGAAGCAAAACTCGACCGTAACCTCAGTGGTAAATAGTGTCATGCAACGTTGACAAACCAGAGTGAGCTCCGTCACAGCCTTCCCTTTCAGGTAGACTATCCCCTGCAAATCTACGCCACATTCAAGCGACACTGCCACATCGGAACAGTCGCCGGCACATAACTCATTTAATCTTTTCAATTGCTGCCCGGGCACAATCCCCTCATAGGTAGAACGGCTCGAGGCGGCGCGAATAGGATCAATTGAAACCGGTATCTTTACTGTTTGCATAAGGCGCGCATATTATAGTTTGAAAACGCTAGAGTCAAAGAAAAATTTCTTACTTAAGTCCCAGTTTGCAACTTAAGCGATTCTCTAGCCCCAACATTGAATTAATGGAAGCGAAATTTTACCCAAGCAGGGGGCGGCACACAAGCGTAAGCCGTCTAAAATAGCCGCATTCACCGAAAGAATCCTCAATTACCTTCCTAAAGTGACGGCTTCTGTTACCACTGCTTGCATTCAATCATCCAGATTGGCGACAATAAGTGAAGTTTTCTAATGGATTATTAATGATGACGCCCCAGTTAATCCTCGCCTCCACCTCCGTATATCGGCAAGCACTGCTGAATAAATTAGGCTTACCCTTTGAGTGCTGCGATCCCAAGGTTGATGAAACCTCACTGCCTAATGAGTCAGCGCAAGCCTTAGTACAACGATTAGCACAGGCAAAAGCAGAAGCTGGTGCAAAATATTGTCCTGATGGTCTGATTATTGGCTCCGATCAGGTTGCCGTGATCGATGGCAAGATCATCGGTAAGCCATTAAATCGCGATAATGCGATTAAGCAGCTTAGTCAAGCCTCGGGGAAAGCCATTACCTTTTATACAGGTCTTGCGCTTTATAATGCTCAAACGGGTGAAATGAATGCCCAAGTTGAGCCTTTTACAGTGTATTTTCGGCACCTTACAGCATCACAAATCAGTGCTTATGTGGATAAAGAGCAACCGTTTTACTGTGCAGGCAGTTTTAAAAGTGAAGGTTTAGGCATTGCACTCTTTAATCGTTTAGAAGGACGAGATCCTAATACGCTCGTGGGGTTACCTTTAATCTTACTCACGGAAATGCTGCTCAGCCAAGGCATAGATGTATTAGCGTAATGCTTATAAATGCAGAAGGAGCTGCTGCGGTGAATTAATCAATGCTATCGGCTTAGCTTGTCGTAATACCGCCTCACTATGGGCGCCGTAAGTCACACCGATGCTATCGATACCTGCGTTCGCTGCCATGGTTAAATCCAGTAAAGAGTCACCGACCATCAAAGCACGCTCAGGCTGAATGCCCAGCTCCTGCAATAGGCTGATGATCATCTCAGGATGGGGCTTACTCTGCGCTTCATCGGCGCAGCGGGAGGCAATAAAGTAATGCCCTAATCCAGATTGCTCCCACACGCGCACCAGACCAGCTCTCGCCTTCCCCGTCGCCACTGCTAGCTGATAACCCTTTGTAGATAATGCTTCGAGCAATTGTGGCGCTTGGTCGAAGATTGGCGTTGGCGTGGTATCAAGATGCAAATACTGCGTCTTAAACTCGGCGCGCATCGTGATGTAACACTCGTCAGTGCCAGTGCTGACAGTAGAAGCAGTAGACATATCCTCTTCAGGAAACGCCGAAAATCGCTGTGATGAAGACAATAATCCGCAAGGAAACAACACTTGTAACGCCTGCGTCATCGACAAGCCAATCACATTACGAATATCCGCCTCAGCAGGAACAGGCAGCGCAAGTGCCCTAGCCATATTCTCAATGCAAATAATGATCTTACCGATGGAATCCATCAAAGTGCCATCCCAATCAAAAATCACTAAATCATATTTACGCAGGCTAGAATGGTTGGCAGCCTTCATACTTCAAGGTTATCCACAGGTATATAGAGGAGCGGGAATTAAACCCGCTTTAACTTATTCAACAGTTGCTGCAGATTATCATCCAGTGGTGCAGAAACCCGCATCACTTCATCGTTTTCAGGATGGATAAACATTAATTCTGCAGCGTGTAAAAACAATCTACTCAAGCCAAGCGAGCGCATACTGTCATCGAAAGCTTGCTCACTGTACTTATCATCACAGGCAATGGGATGCCCGGCATATTGACAATGCACGCGAATTTGATGAGTACGTCCCGTGACAGGACTCGCCTGCACCAATGTACAACCTTGATAACGCTGCACAATTTTAAAACGCGTTTCTGATGGTTTGCCTTCTACATTGACCCGCACAATGCGCTCACCGGATTTAAGTGTCAGCTTTAATAAAGGTTGTTTGACCACTTTATCCTGCGCCGACCACTCTCCCTTAACTAAAGCTAAGTAATCCTTCTGCATTTTTTTATAACGCAGTTGATCGTGCATATGTTTAAGCGCACTGCGTTTTTTAGCGACTAACAGTACGCCAGAGGTATCTTTATCAAGGCGATGAACCAACTCTAAAAACTTCTGTTGCGGACGTAAGGAGCGCAGCGCTTCAATCACACCATAATCAACACCACTGCCGCCATGAACCGCAATACCCGCAGGTTTATTGAGCACAATAAGATGATTATCTTCATGCAAAATACGCTCTTCGAGTTGCGACACTTTGCTCAAGTTAGCCGAAGGCGCAGTCCGATTATCAGACTCAGCCATTCTCACGGGTGGTACACGTACCACATCACCAATTTGTAATTTATATTCTGGCTTAATGCGCTTCTTATTCACCCGTACTTCGCCCTTACGGACGATACGATAAATCATGCTCTTAGGTACACCTTTGAGCGCTGTGATTAAAAAATTATCAATTCGTTGGTCGAGGTGGTCTTCGTCAATGGTGATCAACTGCACCTGTTGCTGTGGAGATTCTGTATTCATGATGTGCCATCTGCTTATAACGGCGGCCATTGTACAACAACTCACAAGAATTGTGCCTTTCCATTGCTGAATTTTTTGATTATTGCTATATTTCACCAGCGATTAGGGATAAGCCGTGAATAAAGTGTTCACAAACTCCCTGTCCCAAGTGAAAAGTTTTATAGATCAAAAAAGATTTTCTTGATAGCAAATCATTGATTTGCAAATCGTATACTGAGTAAAAATACCACAAATGCGTTTTTTACGATTAAATCGAGAATCTCACCTTACTTTATCAAGGTTTATCTAAAGCTTTTCTCACCGATTTCGAAATATATTTTAACTTGTCGTCAGACAAACCGATTCGACTTGGGCATTACCGGAACGAAATTAAAGAATTTATGGGGTTGGTTGATGTTTTACAACGAATTCCTTGTTTTTGTAATCATTAAAAAATAAGCCATAAATAGGATGCGACACGCAGCGACTGCGTCTAACAGTAATGCGCACCTTGCCTAGCTCACCAGCCGTGAGGCTTTGTTCACCACAGCTAGGCCCGTAATGCAACGAAACGCGATTGTTTGATGACCTCCATTTAAAGAAGAATGACGTCATCATGAAACGTATGTTAATCAATGCAACTCAATCAGAAGAGTTGCGTGTTGCCCTCGTTGACGGGCAACAACTGTACGACCTCGATATTGAAAGTCCTGGTCATGAGCAAAAAAAATCAAATATTTACAAGGGTAAGATCACCCGCGTAGAGCCCTCTTTAGAAGCCGCTTTCGTAGACTATGGTGCTGATCGCCACGGCTTTTTACCATTAAAAGAAATTGCCAGAGAATATTTCCCTAAAGGTTATTCATTCCAAGGTCGCCCAAACATCAAAGAAGTCGTCAGTGAAGGACAAGAAGTTATTGTTCAAATTGACAAAGAAGAACGTGGCAACAAAGGCGCGGCGTTGACCACCTTTATTAGCCTTGCTGGTTCTTACTTAGTGTTAATGCCAAACAACCCACGTGCAGGCGGTATTTCTCGCCGTATCGAAGGGGATGAGCGCACTGAATTAAAAGAAGCTATGGCCGATTTAGAAGTCCCTGCTGGTATGGGCCTTATCGTCCGTACCGCTGGTGTGGGTAAAGAGTCGACAGAGCTGAAGTGGGACTTAAAAGTTCTGCAACACCACTGGGCGGCGATCACTGAAGCGGCGCAAACCAAAGGCGCACCTTTCCTCATTCACCAAGAAAGCAACGTGATTGTTCGCGCCATTCGTGACTATTTACGCCGTGATGTCGGGGAAATTTTAATCGACCATCCACGTATTTTCGAAGAAGCCAAACAGCATATCGCACTTGTGCGCCCTGATTTTGTTGAACGTGTAAAACTCTACGAAGCTGAAGTACCGTTATTCACTCACTTCCAAATCGAGTCGCAAATCGAATCGGCGTTCCAACGTGAAGTGCGTCTGCCATCGGGTGGCTCAATCGTCATTGACCCAACTGAAGCCTTAACCTCTATCGATATCAACTCTGCCCGTGCCACCAAGGGCGGCGATATTGAAGAAACCGCATTAAATACCAACCTTGAAGCCGCCGATGAAATTGCCCGTCAATTACGTCTACGTGACTTAGGTGGCTTAGTGGTTATTGACTTTATTGATATGACGCCAGTGCGCCATCAACGTGAAGTCGAAAACCGCCTACGTGATGCCGTACACCATGACCGCGCTCGCGTTCAATTAGGTCGTATTTCTCGTTTCGGCTTGATGGAAATGTCACGCCAGCGTCTGCGTCCGTCATTAGAAGAATCCGCTGCACATATCTGCCCTCGCTGTCATGGCCAAGGCACTATCCGCAGTACTGAATCTTTAGCGTTGTCGATTCTGCGTTTGATGGAAGAAGAAGCCATCAAAGAAAATACCTCACAAATCGAAGCCATTGTGCCTGTCGATGTGGCTGCATTCCTGCTTAACGAGAAACGTAAAGCGATTCGTATCACCGAACAACGCCATGACGTGGAAGTCTATGTGATCCCAGATCCGCATATGATGACCCCAGATTATCGCGTGATCCGTCACCGCACCGACGATGAAATCGACGAATCCAGCTACAAGCGAATTGAACAGCCTGAAGCAAAATTGTACGAGCCACGTAAACTGGAACGTACTGCGGCGCCAGCTCCAGCCCTAAAAGGCTTTGCTGCTCCACAAAAAGTGGAACAAGACACTGCACCAGTTGCCAAAGTTGAAACCGCACAGCCGGGTTTCTTCAGTAAACTCTTCAGTGCAATTGGTGCTTTCTTTAGCTCAAGTGATAACGCAGTCGCAGAAAAGAGCACCGAGACTAAGAAGCAAGACAGTCAAGCCACGAATGCCAACCGTCGCAATCGTCGTAACGACACTCGCCGTACTCGCAATCCACAAGATACTGAAAAAGCGAAAGAAGGTACTCGCGAGCCACGTACTCGTAATGCCAAAAAAGTCGCCGATGCACCACAAGCTCAAGAGCGCCCAATCCGTGAAAAGGATGAAAGTGCGAAACGTGCTAAGCCTGAGCCTAAACCCCGCAATCAAGCAGTTAAAGAAGTGATTGCGGATGTTCAAGACGAAGCACCAAAGCAAGAGGTCGTCCGTGAACGTCGTCAGCGCCGTAATATGCGCCGTAAAGTTCGTATCGACAACACCACAGATGTTGTAGAAACGTCAATTCAGGAAGAAGCGATTTTAGCTGAGTTGGTTGCAATCAATGCGGATGTCACGGTAGAAGTTCAACCAGAAGTGAAAGCGCCGCGCCGCCGCCAGCCACGTAAAGAGGTTACGGTTGCGAATGAGGTCGGCGACACCACAGTATCAGAAGCTGCTGATGTCGTAGAAACTAAGCCAGCCGATGCTATTGTTGATATGCCTGTTGTTGAAAGCCAAGCAGACACTCAAGTGGATGCTAAGTTAGACACTCAACCAGCGGCCATTGATGAAGATAACGCCGAAGCAAATGTTGATGCAGATGACAAAGCCAAACGTGAATCCCGTGATGGACAACGTCGTAGCCGCCGTAGTCCTCGCCATCTGCGAGCTGCTGGCCAACGCCGTCGCCGCGATGAAGATGAACAAGGCACAACGGCTCCTGCGCAGTTCATTCCTAATGATGCGTTAGGCGAAGATCAAGACTATCCAGCACCAACTGCAGTTGTTGAAACGGCTAACTTAACAGAGCAAACCGTGGCTGAAACGGTTGCAGTTGCAGTTGAAGTTGAAGTGAAGAGTACAGCAACGCAGCCAGCGCCGATTGTGCACACTGCTGATGTGATTTCCTCAACTGAAGCCGCAGTCTCTCAAAGCATAGCGACTGAAAGCACGGTATCAGATACCACAGTAACTGAATCCTCCGCGGAAATTAAGTCTGATGCTGTTGTCGCTGAAGTCACATCTAAACCTGTAGTTAACGATAAGGCCGCTGAAACGGTTAAAGCATCTGATGCCGAGCCACAATCAGCAACAGAACCAGCAGTGCAAGCCACAGAGGCTATGCAAATAGTGACTGATATAACTCCTGAAGCAAAAGCCGAAGAAGTGACACCAGTGACAGAAAAGACTGAGCCGAAAGAAGCGGTAAAATCAGTCGCATCAGCACCGATGGCGAAACCTGCAGCGTTTGTTAAACCTCAGGCAAAACCTGTAATGGCGCAAGCTGCTACGGCTCAACCAATGGAAGTTGTCGTCAGCAAACCGAAAGCGTCTAGCCGTTTTGGTGCTATGGTGTCATCTGAAATGACTAAACCAACGGTAGAAGTCAGAGCGCAGGTTGAAGTGCCTAAAGGCCGTGAGTATGAAAATACCGCCACCGCTGAAGCCACTGAACCTAAGCTGAAACACAGCAATAGTGCTGAATCGGATATGGCTCGTCCATAGGACCCTTCCACAATCTAAAAAGCCATGCATCTGCATGGCTTTTTTATTTTCAGCTAATTAAGGCATATTTCAAGTTTAGCTCAATCAGTTTATTTGATAGTATGCGCGGCTTATTTTGTCTACACACCAGTAACAGAGGTTTCATGTTCGATCTCTTCCGCCACAAAACATCTAGCTACAAAGCCGATATACTCTCAGGGCTAACCGTCGCACTCGCACTGATCCCTGAGGCCGTTGCCTTTGCTTTTGTTGCCAATGTCGAACCTATGGTGGGCCTCTATGCGGCTTTTATTATGGGATTGGTCACCGCACTGATTGGTGGTCGACCTGGGATGATTTCTGGTGCAACAGGAGCGATGGCCGTGGTCATGGTGTCCTTAGTGGTTGAACATGGCGTGCAATACTTATTTGCGGCTGTCGTGCTGGCAGGATTAATCCAAATCAGCGCTGGCATCTTTAAACTGGGGAAATTTATTCGCATCGTACCCTATCCGGTGATGATAGGTTTTGTAAACGGCCTCGCCATTGTGATTTTTTTGGCACAACTTGGCCAGTTTAAAGTAAAAGACACTGCTGGAAACTTAGTCTGGTTACCACCAGAGCCGTTGTTGCTGATGTTTGCTCTCGTAGCATTAACCATGGCAATTATTTATTTCTTGCCTAAGCTGACCACTGCAATACCGTCCTCGTTGGTCGCAATTCTTAGCGTCACGGCTATTGTCGTCAGCTTTGATCTTGATACTCGTAACGTATTGGATTTTCTCAAGACTATGAGTGGTGACGAGAATGCGACAATTGCAGGCTCACTCCCAAGCTTTGCAATCCCACAGGTACCTTTTAACCTTGAGACGCTCTATATCATTCTGCCCTATTCCTTTATTTTAGCCGCAGTCGGATTAATCGAATCCCTGTTAACCTTGACGGTTATCGATGAGATGACCCATACCCGAGGACGCAGCAATAAAGAATGTATTGGCCAAGGTGTAGGTAACATCACCAGCGGCTTTTTTGGGGCTATGGGTGGTTGTGCCATGATCGGTCAATCGATGATTAATATTAATTCTGGTGGCCGCGGCAGGTTATCAGGGATTACCGCGGCCATTGGCCTACTGGCATTTATTCTCTTTGGTGCAGCCTTTATCGAAATTATTCCGTTAGCAGCCCTCGTTGGGGTGATGTTTATCGTTGTACTCGGCACATTCGAATGGGCAAGTTTTAAGTTTATGGGCAAAGTGCCCAAACATGATGCCTTTGTGATCGTTCTTGTAACCACAGTAACTGTGTTTACTGATCTCGCCTTTGCTGTATTTGTGGGAGTGGTGGTATCCGCGCTGGTATTTGCTTGGCAGCATGCGAAACACATTAGCGTCAAAGTGACTCAAAACTCTCAAGGCTGGAAAGTCTATGAGCTTAATGGACCACTGTTTTTTGGTTCTGTCGCGAGTTTCCTCGAGTTATTTGATGCTTCACAGGATCCACAGGATGTCGTAATCGATTTTAAGTTTTCTCGCGTAGCCGATCACTCCGCCTTAGAAGCGATTGATACGCTTGCAGAGCGTTATGTGTCCATAGGCAAAAGACTACACTTGGTGCATTTAAGTGCTGATTGTAAAGCCTTACTTCATAAGGCAGGTGATCTTGTTGAAGTGAATCTGTTGGATGACCCACATTATAAAGTCGCGGATGATAAACTCGACTCCTAATGAAGTCACTATCCATCCTTAAGCAACGGTCCACGGCACTGCAATATGGCTGTGGGCTGACAGTTATCGCCCTGAATGTTCGCGTACGTAAATAGTCAGTTTTCAAGCCAAGTTTATGTATTTATTAATATCGTTAACAGCGAAATAAACAAAATTCACGGAAAAAATGATAACAGCTAACAGCAGATTAATCTGAACGAGGTCTTAAAAGTGAGAGAAATGATAGAAATGAGAGATGTAAGTATTAAGATAAAACAGCACAAATAAAAAGAGCTATGGTAAAAACCACAGCTCTTAAATCCATTGCTATTAGCGCCTAGGCTAACAGCACTGAAAATTAACCGATTACGGTTACGTTTTCAGCTTGAGGACCTTTTTGACCTTGGGTCACAGTGAAAGACACTTTTTGACCTTCATCAAGAGTTTTGAAACCGTCAGAGTTGATTGCACGGAAGTGAACGAATACGTCTGGACCAGATTCTTGCTCGATGAAACCAAAACCTTTGTCAGAGTTGAACCACTTAACTACACCAGTTACTTGAGACATGATATAAATCCTGTAAATAAAAAATTAAAGCCTTAACGGCGGTGGAGCTGGAAAATGCCGGTATTACTTATGTTTACAGGACGAACGGGTCGTATTGAACACATAAATATAAGCCCAACCTTCAAGCTAGTAAAACTATAAACCATTCTAAAGATAAGTCAACATACTGCGACACTTTGAAAAATTTATTTAAACAAAGCCTTTTAAGGTTTTGCTACCGGCTCGCAGAACAATATGTTCTTACGGCTTAAGCTTTGACAGTAAAGCATTTTAAATAATTTATTTCAATAGGTTAAAATCAGCCCCTAGACTGAAATGCGATGTACTTCAATCTGGAAATCTAACTCACAGCTTAATCCGCGCTGAGTAAATGCTTGTTTCTGCTCTGCGGTAAACTTCCACGCATAGGGAGTCATTTCGAGAAAATTGCCGATATCTTTGCTGTCGTTAAGCTCGAGTTGCGCGCTAAGCCGCTCTTGATGTAGGCATTCAAATCCATCAACTCTGGCCTCAGACTCAGGATGCAATCTTGGCTGGTCATAAATCTGTTGTTTTAGCGCAAAATGATGCAAAGGCCCTGGCGATACCGTGATAAGAATGCCGCTAGGTGCCATGATCCGCTGAAGTTCTTCTACTTTTGATGGTGCATAAATTCGAATCGCTAAATCAATGCTATTAGATGGGATCGGCATTTCATAGGCACTCGCTACACAAAAGCTTAAGTTAGGATAGCGCTTGGCTGCATATTTTATTGCCGACTTAGAGATATCAACGCCCTGTAAATAACAAAAATGATGAGCAACAAGGGCATTATATAAACGATGACTGTAGTAACCCTCACCACAGCCTATATCAAGGATCTGCTGTGCACTACTGGCATATTGGAGTGCCAGTTGATTAACTCTATCACTTAAGATTTGATAATAACCCGCATTTAAGAACTCCCGACGAGCAAACATCATTTGCTGATTATCACCCGGATCTTTCGAGTTTTTTTTCTGAACGGGAAGCAAATTGACATAACCTTCTTTCGCCATGTCAAACTTGTGTGCCTGCGGGCATCCCCAAGTTCGTTGTGTTAGGGTGAGGGGTAACGCGCACAAAGGACATATATATTGCATTGATTAACTCTATTTAAAATGGGGGATGTCAAGCTTATATCTCATCTTCCATTAATCGCTCGACCATTTGCAGTAATTCAGGAGAAGCGAGCAGCTCAAAACACTCAAGTTTCCTTAAGGCTTTGTCGATATTCTGACTATCATTTGCGGCGCGACTAAAGCTCGGGCGCTCAAACATGTGGGTATAAGTTCGAAAAAGCCATTGGCGCTTCTGTTGCAGTAATGGATCTAATCGTACGGCCTCTTCAGCTAAGCCAGTATGGTATTGACCAAGTTCACCCCGTAAAAATGCTTGTAACTCCAATCTTATCTGCTCAATTTCGGTGAGGTAAACCGCAAGGGATTCCGATGTCGCACCGTAATCGTACTCCCTAGCAAGAATAGCCTTAGCCATCATCAGTACTCTCGGCTCATGTAAGCCTCTGACGTCGGATTCAAGTGTTACAAACTCGAACTTTGATGCCGATTGCAAAGAGAATGTTACACTTTCTCTAACATCAACTTTAATTAAAATTCCTGCCCGAAGCTCTTGGGCAACAAATTTAGGGGCAGTCCCCATTCGATGATAAAGCCGTACGCCTTGACCCAAGCACCTTGATACAGGAGCACTTAGCCCTGCGTCTGCAACAGAAGTTGTGTTTAGTGTTAGCCCTAAAATCGGTTGAAGACGCACTGCAATCTGTGGTGGAGTTTGTGAAACTACAATCAGCTCAAGTAGGGGAGCTCCCATCGTTTCAAGCACAATAAAATCACTCATGTTGCTTGGTAACGTTATGATCAATGACGACGTATGTGCGACATCGAGTACCATAGGTTCATTGAGATATTGATGATGCATAAGACTGATCCCCTGTTCAATGGGAATTGTAACTGCCAATCGTGGTAAAGATCACCTGTTAAGCGCTTCTCTTTTCAATATAATTTATCCATCAAGGTTTTTGCTGATCAATATTGGGGTGAGTTTAACGGCTAAGATGCTATCATTCGACAAAACCGTCATTTGATTGAAATTATGTATACAGCATCTCAGCCAAGTATTTTTTGGCACGACTATGAAACATTCGGTGCCAACCCAGCCCAAGATAGACCCGCCCAATTTGCCGGGGTCCGTACCGATTTAGATCTTAACATTATCGGTGAGCCAGAGACTTTTTACTGCAAACAATCAACGGATTACCTGCCCTCACCCGAAGCGATTTTAATTACAGGGATCACGCCACAACTAGCCAATTTAAAAGGTTTACCTGAAACCGAGTTTATGGGGCGTATCCATACTCTCTTCAGCCAACCTAATACCTGTGTCGCTGGCTATAACTCGTTACGATTTGACGATGAAGTCACCCGCTATGGCTTTTACCGTAACTTTATCGATCCCTATGCCCGCGAATGGCAAAATGGCAATACGCGTTGGGATATCATTGATTTAGTGAGGGCTTGTTATGCCTTTAGACCCGACGGTATTCATTGGCCATTAAAAGAAGACGGTTCACCCAGTTTTAAACTGGAACATCTGACCCAAGCTAATGGTTTAAGCCATGAAAAAGCGCACGATGCCATGTCAGATGTTTACGCCACCATCGCAATGGCAAAACTGATAAAAGAAAAGCAACCTAAGTTATACCAGTACTATTTTGAATTGCGCCGTAAACAAGCCGTCAGCGCGCAAATTGACGTATTAAATATGCTACCGCTTGCCCATGTCAGTTCGAAGATAAGTGCAATGCACGGTTGTACAACCCTTATCGCCCCCGTTGCACACCACCCAAGTAACAAAAATGCCATTATTTGCGTGAATTTAGCGATGGATTTAAGCCCACTGTTTGAGCTGGATGTCGAGCAGATAAAAACGCGCATGTACACGCCAAGAGCGGAGCTTGCCGGGGATGAGTTACCCATCCCAGTTAAACAGGTGCATCTTAACAAATGCCCTTTTATTACTTCGGCCAAAATTTTAGATGATGTGCAGGCAGAAAGACTCAACATTGATAAAGCCTTTGCCAGAGAACAATACAAACGCTTAAAGTCTCACCCGGAATTACGGGAGAAGCTGGCGCAACTGTTTGAGCATGACGGCGAAGTAACCACCACGGATCCTGACTTAATGTTGTATTCGGGTGGATTTTTCAGCCCTGCCGATAAAGCCAAGATGGAGATCATTCGCCATACCTTACCTCAAAATTTAGCCGCACTTGATTTGCAATTTGATGATGGACGCATCCCAGAAATGCTATTCCGTTATCGGGCGCGCAATTATCCCGAATTACTTGATGATCAAGAGTCCTATCGCTGGCGCACCTTCTGTCAGCAGCGTTTGGCCGATCAGGATTATCTGCTCAAACTTGAAAATTTGTTGCAAGATACCGAAGGCGATGAGCATAAACAAAAACTACTCGCCGCCCTGTGCCACTATTTGCGTGGATTGTAGGCCACAAAATAGCCCATGTTTTTTGTTGATTTAGCGCCTATGATTGATAACTTCTTTCAGATGTTAACTAACAGGCGCGTAGTTGAACCATAAACGCGAACTAACTCGCATTTATACTGTAACAAAATTACTAGAATGTTCTTCCATGAACTTAACAAACAAGGAGTCGGGAAATGCAAGATAGATTTATCCGAAGCATAACCCAGCTGCCAACCCCATTGGCTGACGCATTAATTCCCTTATTACATCAAGGTTTTGCGGGACATATCGATGCACAGCAACTGGCAGAGTTAGTCAAAAGCAGCAATATGACCGAATCAGAGGTGTTACTGGCTTTGTTACCTATTGCCGCCGCCTTGGCCAAACCACCCATTAGTGAGTTTTATGTTGGTGCAATTGCCAAAGGAAAAAGTGGCGACATTTATATGGGTGCCAACTTAGAACTGCCTGGCGAAGCCCTCTTCCACTCAGTACACGCTGAGCAAAGCGCTATTAGTCACGCGTGGCTTAGCGGCGAAAGCCAGATTGTGGATATGATAGTGAACGCCAGTCCCTGCGGTCATTGCCGTCAGTTTATGAATGAATTAGTCGAAGGCGGCCAAATCAAGATCCATTTGCCATCACAGGATAGCCATTTATTGTCCTATTATCTGCCCTATGCGTTTGGGCCAAAAGACTTAAATGTTCAGTCACCGCTATTAGTCAAGCAGGAAACTGAATTTGCACTCGATAGCAGTGATCCTATGGTAATTGAAGCCTTAGATCATGCGGGCTTAAGCTATGCACCTTATACCCAAAGCTATGCGGCGGTTGTATTAGAAACCGCGGATGGCGCAACCTACTGTGGTCGCTACGCTGAAAACGCCGCGTTTAACCCATCGATGCTCCCAATGCAAATGGCGCTATCAAATCTGACTCGGCATAATCGTGATTTTGGCGAGATCCGCCGCGCGGTATTGGTGGAATCCTCCCAAGGTAAAATCAGCTTAGTGGGCGCAGCGATGGATGCATTGCATGCTGTTGCCGCGATAGAACTCGAACATATTGTGGTTGATCCTATCTAGCCAGTTAACGCGGCGCTTCTGTTTTTATACTTCGGTATTGACTTAAGTTGCGCCGCGATGCTTTGGCCTATTTTAGCTACTAGGGCGTTTTGCCATAAAAACGGCTTTGCGCTCAGCCATTTTAAGATAACAGGCGCTTCGCTGCTCCTCTGTCATGTTTCGCCACGCCAAAATCTCCTCGAGATGCCTAAAACACCCCATGCAGATATCCTGCTGATCGAGACAGCAATTTCGTACACAGGGCTGATAAATACTGTTATTCTGACCAGACCGCATATTCATTGCCCGCAGGCTCGATAAAATGGAAACGTCGACCACCTGGGAAGCTAAAAATCTCAGTGCTAATGATGCCGCCAGCCGCGATCACGGCGGCTAAAGTTTCTTCCAAGGTCTTACTGTATAGCACAATCAGGGGACAGCCCTTTTCTAGGGTAAAACAAACCTCTGCTTGATAAAAACCGCCCGTCATACCCGCATCGATAAAGCAACTGTACTGTGGGCCATAATCCTCAAAACGCCAACCAAATACAGTATTGAAAAACGCTTTAGAACAATCAATATCAGATGTTGGAATCTCTAAATAATTGATAGTGTGATGACGATTCATAATCTTCCCTGCCCAATGAATAACTTAATCAATAAAAAAGGGAGCCATTGCTCCCTTCGCGATAGTGGTTAATCTCAGATTAGCCCTGTACTAAGGCGGCGACAAGTCCGATGGCACCACCAAACACACCGCCCCACACCACGAGCCAACCTAAATGCGTTTGGATCATCTCCTGAACTATCTGCTTAACCATTTGCGGGGTTAATTCATTTAAGCGTTGCTCAACGATATTAGCAATCTTCTGTTGTAAATCGGCCATCACATTTGGCTGTTCAAGCTCTTGCTTCAATAGGCCGCGGAATTGTTCACTCTCGGCCATATCGACCAATGAAGCTTTCATCTTCTCAATAAAGGGTTCTTTTAGCGGCATTAGCGCCTCAGTCCCCCCAAACATGGCTAACATGCCACCAAATGAAGATTGTGCCACAGTATTGACTAAGGCATCGAAAGACGGTGCTAAGTCTACTTTCTCAATCACAGGCGCCAAATCGATTTGGCTTATACCTTCTTTTTCAGACAAAAAACGATCAATGTTTTCAGCGGTAAAAAACTGTTTCATCATCAGATGAGCAATGCCGAGTTTAAATTCTTCAAACCGCGAAGGCACCACACCAGAACCATACAAGCCAGGGACTTTTTCAAACAACATATACACCGCAAGCCAATTGGTTATCGCACCAGATAATGCAAATAACCCAACATTAAATAGAATGGGTAAGCTCAGTACGTATCCCAAGATCACACAAATGGCTGCCAACACATTGGTCACTAAACTCTTATTCAATCGTTAATCCCCCTATTACGCAATTTCATCGATTGCAAATGGCGCTAGTTTAGCAAGCGAAGGGGAGCAAGGTCTAATGCTGTAAAACAATACTAACACCACCAACCAACCGCAAAACAGAGCGCAAACTCAGCAAATACTCAGCGGAGCAGCAGAAGCACAACATCAAGACAAACTCGATAAACAGATTTTTGTTATTTCATTAATTAACATTAACTTAGTTTAATGATTTACAGCAGAAAATAATGTCACATTTCTGGATCTGCTTAGGAATTATTGAAAAGCATCGTCTACACTCAAAATACTAATCGCCTCGCCACAAGGCTCAATAACATAAAGGACGCGCTTATGGACTCTGCATTTAATACCGCTGGTGCCTTAGGCTGGCATGAACTCACGACCCACAACACTGAAGAGGCCATGCGCTTTTATGGTGAAGTATTTGGCTGGCAATTTAGAACGGTCAAGATGCCCCACGGTCAGTACCACTTGATTGAAAACCAAGGTGTAGGTATCGGCGGTATCACTGACAATCAGCTCCCAACGCTACCTTCGCACTGGACAGGTTATGTCACGGTCGCCGATGTCGACTTGGTCGCGATTAACGCTAAAAAACTTGGTGGCGATATTCTGTTTGGTCCAGAAGATATTCCGAAAGTGGGTCGCTTTTGTTGGATAAAAGATCCACAAGGCGCCGTCATCGCCGCGATAAGTTATCTCACCACTTAAACTAAGCTATTCGTATTAAAACGCTTAGCGGTCATAAAATACCCACGGGAGACACAACATGTTACCCTCGTAAAGCAGGGGTTATGAGTTAACATACATTCTGACTCACATTGGTTGCTATACGGTAACACTCAGATTTAATTGACAAAACACTAAAAAAATCATGCAGAGATAAGCATTATTCGCTAGAATAACCACATTTATTGATAGATTTCGCGCCAGCGTGCGTATTGGAGCATTAATCTGACTATGCTAACTCAACTATCACGGTTAAAACTCGCGTTTTTTAGTCGCCCCCGATACCAACGAGTTCTCGTCTATTTAACCATTACCTACTTAAGTTACCTTATCGCCCTCGGATTAATACTCCCCAAGGCTATCGTCGCCTTCGCCCCAGAGAAGCTTTCACAGCTATTAGGGCGTCCGGTCAGTTTACAGGGGATGCATATCAATCCTTTTAACTACCGCGTCAATATCGACCAGCTCGCCGTTAAAGAGAAAGATAATCGGGATTTTGCCGGATTAGCACAGCTCCAATTTGAGGTGCATTTTTGGCAGTCTATATTCAATCAAGCCTTAGTGATTGATCATATTCAGTTGCAAACGCCCTTTGCTCATATCCAACGGTTTCAAACTCATGGGGCAACTCAGTTTAATTTTGACGACATCGTTACCACACTCAACCAAGCTAAAACAGCCAGCGAACCAGACACGAGTGCTGAACAAGCACGTCCTTTGCGCATCATCTTAGGTGAGTTAACCGTCAGTGCTGCCCAGTTCAAATTTGATGACAAGATAACCAAGGCGCAAATTGATTACCCCAATATCAACTTCAAACTCAGTCAATTAGATACTGAATACCTGATGTTACCTAATCCTGCTAGCGTAGCTAAGACGTCATCAACCAAAGATGCGGTGACAAACAAAGCCGTTCCAGCAACAACTACGGCGAATACTACTCCAGCAACATCGGCGGCAAATGCCACTACGACTATCGTGCATAACCAATTTGTCGCCCAGTTGCAGGATGCCCACGCAGGTGAAGTGAGCCTTGCCGGACAATTTCAGCTCTTTCCCTTTAAGCTCGTCGGGGATGTACAGCTTGCCAAACTCAAACTTGTGCCGCTCTGGCAATTTGTTGCCGATCAATTCAATGTCAAACTGGGGACAGGTGAGCTCAGTATTAACGCCCATTACCAAGTAGATTTACCCGAGCAAGGTGAATTACAACTCACTGCCGAACGTGGACAAGTGATTGTTGAAAAAGTGAATTTGCTCAATGGTGACCAATCAGTTATCACCTTACCTTTGCTGGCTGTAGATGGGATCAGCGCTAATCTGGCCAAGCAGCGGGTCAATATTAAGCAAATCCACACTGAAGGCTTAAGTCTTAAGGCCAAGCTAGATGAACAAGGTATTGATTTAGTACCACTGTTGATGCCCAAATCGATGGCAGCGACCTCTGGTACACCAACACCCTCTGATGCAACTGAAGCGTCTGAAGCGATAGTCGCTAACCCCACCACTTCGCAAGCTGTGGCAAATAACAGTGCCACAGAAAACCCTAATGGATGGCTTGTCACCCTGGGAGGGCTGAATGTCAAAAACTATGATATTCAGCTTGAGGAGCACAAACTCAGCAAAACGGCGCAGCAATGGCGAATCTATCCATTAGATTTTGCGACTGAAACCATAGTGAGCGATTTAAAAGCCCCGATTGAATACCAACTCTCCTTTGGACTAAACGATAAAGGCCATTTTACCTCCAAGGGGCAAGTCGATGTCCTTGGGCAAGCCATCAGCGCTAACCTCAAAGTGGAGCAGTTGGCCTTAGCCCAATTTCAACCTTACCTTGAGCCCTATGTCAATATGCAGCTAAAAAGCGGCCTATTCAGTAGCAATGGCGAGGTTCATGCCGATGGCAAAGGCAAAGCCATTTATCAAGGTAACGTTGAGCTGGATGATTTGAATATCCTCGACAGCATCCGCAAAGCGCCATTGGTGAAATGGCAAAAAATGCATATTAATCAGCTCGATTTTGACCAGCAACAGAATCAAATCAAGATTGATCATTTAAGTTTTGAGCAACCTTATGCCAAGGTTGTTATCGCGAAGGATCGTACAACCAATATCAGCAATCTGATTATTGAACAGCAAGCCATTGCCGAGCCTAAAGTCACTGGACAAATGGCGCAAACTGGCATTCAAGCCGAAATCAGCACCAATACAGTTGCACCATCCCAAACCGCAGCTAAAAAGCCCGAGTTAAGCTTAGATATTCAAAAAATTAGCTTTAACAAGGGATCGGCATTTTTTGCCGATAATTCGCTAACACCTAACTTTGCCTCAGGCATCGAGCAGCTAGAAGGTTATATCAGTCACCTATCCTCCAAGCCGGGTACTAAGGCATCTGTCGATATTAAAGGCAAAATTGACCGCTATGCACCAGTGACATTAAAGGGGGATATTAATCCCTTGTTAGATAAACCTTATCTTGATTTAGACTTAGTTTTTAAGAGTGTTGAGCTGACGTCAGTAAACCCATACTCTGGCACCTATGCGGGCTATTACATTGATAAAGGGCAATTGTCGTTAGCACTTAACTACAAACTTGAGCAAAACCAACTCAAGGGCAGCAACCACCTAGTGATTAATCAACTCAAACTGGGGAAACGCAGTAACAGTGATTTAGCCACCAGTTTGCCCGTAACGTTAGCGATTGCATTATTGCAGGATCGCCATGGCGTGATTGACCTAGGAATGGAAGTCTCTGGCGATCTAGACTCACCCAGCTTTAGTGTTGGCAGCATCATCATGACAGCCATTACCAATGTGATTACTAAAGCCGTCACAGCCCCCTTCTCTTTCCTTGCAGGTCTCATTGGCGCTGATGATACCTTAGATAAAATCCCCTTTAATCCCGGGCAATTTACCCTCACTTCCCGTGAGCAAGAAAGCCTAGATAAGCTCGCCAAAGGATTAGAGGATAGACCCATGCTACAGCTCAGTCTTGAGGGCAGTGTCGATGCAATAAACGATAGCCAAGCAATTAGCGAGCGTATGATGAAACGCAAGCTGGCTGCCTTAACGAATATTCAGCTGACGGAATTGCCGGCAGATCTCAGCCCGAGTCAGTTTCCGACTCAAGGACCTCTAGCCGATGCCCTTCTCAAACTCTATGAGCAGGAAGTTAAAGCCAATCCTGATGATGTGAAAGACAATATTATTGCTGAAACCAAAGATACACCACTGAGTAAAGAGGAACTGACCACCCGATGGCATATCGCGCTTTATAACCTTTCGCTAAAAGCGCAAACGGTCGGTCAAGACAGGTTGGGAGATTTAGCGCAGGAGAGAGCGAAATCAGTCAAGGCCTACCTTGTTGATAGCAAGGGCATCGCACCTGAACGCATTTTCCTACTCGAAAGTCGCGTCACCCTCAATCAAGATGCTGCCCAAGTGAATATGAGCATCGAAGCTAAATAACGCGCTGTACAAGACCATAGAGAATCAAATGCCCAGTATTCACTGGGCATTTTTATTGGTTGATTAAGGTAGTGCCCCCTCGTTCTATTACTTGGCCTAAAACATCCATTAGGTTAAACTCTGCGGCTTTATGCGAGCGGAATCACATTCCGCGCGTCAATCCCCTTTCGCACAGCCAATATTTCGGCGCGCTAAAACACTTTTACTCGAGGTAGTTATGTTCATTATTCGCTGGATTTTAGGCCGGATCATTTTGTTGCTTAACTTTGTGTTCGCCCCAAAGAAACTCAAACGCCCATCAGCAGAACAACAAAAAATCGATGCGCAAACTCAAGCACTGGCGCTATATCAGTACAATGCTTGTCCTTTCTGCGTAAAAGTGCGCCGAGCTATGCGCCGTCAAGGGCTGAATATCCAAACCTTGGATGCAAAAAAATCCCCACATAGAGACGAGCTCATCGCCCAAGGTGGCAAGCAACAAGTGCCCTGTTTACGGATTGAAGACAATGGTCAAGTGCAATGGCTATATGAATCTAAGGATATCATCAGCTACTTAGAACAACGTTTTGCCTAGCACAACAATGCGCGCCCCACGGCGCGCTTTTCATTTACGCCACAAGTACTCACGGTCAGAATAATCAAACAACCATTGGGGTTGATACACCACCAACAGCGTCACCGCCATGCCGTTGAGCAACGCCTCAGGAAAGGCTAATAACGGGATTAACATCAGATAGTTATCAACTAACATGCTCCAGTCATAATCCGCCGACAACCAAAGCCAAAATGCCCAACTAAATTGATGAAAAACCGTCGATAATCCTGCATTAATAAAGGCGCCAACAAAAATAAACACAAAAAGATGCTTAGGAAATAAATGGTAACTGCGGCTGTAAAGCATAAACGCACAGAATAACGGGAGGGCTATTGCAAACAAGCCAAATGCACCAAACTCACCAGGCTGCTTTAGGACAAATATGCTGAAAAACGCACTTGGGAGGAGTAAGGCTACCGTCGCTAAACGCCAACCAAACATCAATAGACAAGTGACTATCCCTAGAAAATGTAAATGAATTCCGACTTGAATACTGGCATTGAGGAGCCATAACGTATTTACCACAATCAGCGTTAACAACAACCGCCATTGCAAACCTTTATCCTTAACAACCTGCAGTAACTCTTCCTTAGGCCAAATAGCATAAATCCACAGACCCAGCAGTAGCAGGCTTAAACCCTGTAATGGGCTGATATTCCAATCTATTTCAGCAAATCGCTTGGCCCAAAAATCCAGCATCAGTAAGGCTCCGGAGTAGATGCCCATTCAACCTATCGCGACAAGTTTCAGAGCAGATTCAAGTTGTATCGGTATAGGGTGATTAACCAACTTATTCGGGCGAATAAACTTCTTTACCAGTATATCGCGAATAAAACCGATAATTGCATGATATTGAGCGACATATTAAGGTATTCTTCGCTAAGTAAATCATCTAAGAGTAATCCTTGATATGCCATTGAGATCGATAAGCCTGACATTATTGAGCTGCTTAACATTACTCGCTTGCAGCAGCGCTCCGATAGACCCCTCTGAATTTGCAGGTAAATTTAAAGACAAACTCACCACTGATATCCGCGCAGATGGCCTTAAACTCTTTACCTATCAGGCAGGTTTTGCGGAGGAATACTCACCAAGAGATGTCACCGAACGCCCCTTCCCCCACGAAGAACGTATGCGTCAAGTCGCGCAAGATCCCCGCGAGCAGCGTCGTTTATACCAACAACAAGCGGATGCACTCGATATCTGGGGCAGACAAGTTGAATTGGGACTCGAGAAAACCTTAGAAATGACAGGTTACTGCCGCGAAGGTTACTTTGAGTTGAGCCGAATAATAGAATCAGGACGGGGAGAAATACGTGGTGAATGTAAAGAAGGCGCCACTGAGGAAGATAAACAAAAGTTTGTGCGCTTTTAAGTCATGAAAAGGGCGAGATGATCGCCCTGTTCTCTACACTTATGCACGGCGGTGTCGCAAGTACACGACTTAGCTCAAACCGTTAAGTTCAATAACGCTGAGTTTTATGCCTAAAAATCAAACTGCTTCATTTAACGGTAAGGCACGATTTTCCAATAACACTGGGATGCCATCGGTAATGGGATAAGCTAATTTGTCCGCTTTACAAATCAATTGCTGCGCCGCCTTATCGTACTCCAACTTTCCTTTACATACTGGACAAGCAACGATATCTAACAGTTTTTTATCAAACGCCATGGGATTTTCCTTTTTTAGCTGCAGCCACAGAGCGTAATCGGCTCAGCAACTGTTGATCAAATTGTGGCGATAGCTTGGCATCGACAGCCAAATACCACCAGTTTTCTTGTGCAAAATCGCGACATTTAACCGCATCTTTTTCAGTCATCATCAAGGGGCGAGATGCTGCAAGCTCGCATAACACTTGTTTATCGTAGGCTTGGTGGTCATCAAAACCATGGGATAACGCGAGTTGAAAACCCAGCTGCGTTAACGTCTCAAAAAAACGCGCCGGATGACCAATACCCGCCATTGCCACCACGGGCTGGGTCGGATCAAACACGGCCTCAGCCTTAGGATTTACCGGCAACACCGCACTTGGACTCAGCTGCATCTCATATTGATTCGCCTGCGCGGGTCCACTATTGACCACCACAAAATCCACTTGATTAAGACGCCAAGCACTTTCCCGTAGTGGGCCTGCTGGAAGCAAATGACGATTCCCTAAACCGCGCTTTCCATCAATCACCACCAACTCAATATCACGGCCGAGGGCGTAATGTTGCAAGCCATCGTCACAGATAATGACATCCACGGCAAACTGCGCCAGCAAGGTTCTTGCGGTATCAACACGTTTAGGGCCCACCACCATAGGCACGCCAGTACGCGCCACAATCATAGCTGGCTCATCACCCACATCAGTTGCAGCATCCTTTACGCTAACGACTTTTACCCCTTGGATATCCGCGCCATAACCACGGCTGATCACACCCGGATTAAACCCCTGTTGACGCAGCAGTTCAATCAAATAGATGACTGTGGGGGTTTTACCACTACCGCCAACGGTAATATTGCCCACCACGATCACGGGGACTGGCAGTGTGGTTTGTGATTTAATCCCTAAGCGAAATAAACCACGGCGAATTGCGGTAATAAGCGCAAACAACGCAGAAAAAGGCAGTAAGAGCCACCGTAATGGGTGGCCTTGATACCAAATTTGATTCACTAACGCCTGCATTTAGCTACCAAACTGCATTTGGTATAACTTGGCATAC
Organism: Shewanella sp. Sh95; assembly: GCF_001308045.1. Classification (NCBI taxonomy): domain Bacteria; kingdom Pseudomonadati; phylum Pseudomonadota; class Gammaproteobacteria; order Alteromonadales; family Shewanellaceae; genus Shewanella; species Shewanella sp. Sh95. The sequence continues at coordinate 39,834 of NZ_LGYY01000078.1, read as the reverse complement.
ATGCCGCCAAGTTCGAGTAGAGATTTGTGGGTGCCACGCTCAACGATGCGGCCTTGATCGACCACTAAAATTTGATCGGCACTTTCAATCGTTGATAACCGGTGAGCAATCACAACCGAGGTGCGGTTTTGGCGTAAATTGTCTAATCCCTGCTGAATCGCTTTCTCAGATTCAGTATCAAGGGCCGATGTCGCTTCATCCAGAATGAGCACTGGTGCATCACGTAACATTGCCCGCGCAATCGCAATCCGTTGTCGCTGACCGCCTGACAATAGCACGCCGTTTTCACCGACTTGGGTATCTAAGCCATCGGGCAATTGCTCAATAAATTCCATCGCATGAGCTAAGGTCGCCGCCTCAATAATCTGCTCGCGGGTGACTTCGCCCGGATAGGCATAGGCGATATTATTGGCAATAGTATCGTTAAACAGTGTCACTTGCTGCGATACCAAAGCCACTTGGCTACGTAATGATTTCAATGAGTAATCATAAATACTCACATCATCAAGCAGAATATCGCCAGACGCTAGTCCGGTGTAAAAACGAGTCACTAAGCTTGCGATCGTCGACTTCCCCGACCCAGAGCGCCCGACTAAGGCTAAGGTTTGCCCTTGGGACACTTCAAAGTCAATTTTATCTAAAGCGCGGCGCTCCTGGCCTTCGTAACTAAAAGAAACATTATCAAAACGTAAGTTGCCCTTAGCACGCTTGACGGTATAAGTACCAGTATCCGATTCTGGCAAAGTGTCTAACAGTTCAAATACTGTGGTGCACGCTGCAATACCACGTTGAAATTCGGCATTCACACGCGTGAGGTTTTTGATGGGTTGCAGCATGGCCATCATCGCGCCAAGAATCGTCGCGAAGGTCCCTGCGGTCAAATCGGCTTTCATGCTATCTAGGCTCGCCGCATACAGCACAAAGGCCAAGGCAAAGGAGCCAATCACCATGATAAGCGGCTGGCTGATAGCCTGTGCGATCGCAAGTTTCATATTTTGATGACGGTTTCTGTCATTAATTTTGGCAAAGCGAGCAGTTTCTGTTTCTTGTCCACCAAAGGCCAGTACGTTTTTATGACCTTTTATCATCTGCTCGGTCGCGGCACTAACATCCCCCATCGCCGTTTGGATTTGTTTCGACACCTTACGGAAGCGGCGACTCACAATAGTCATCACTAATCCCATAATCGGACCAATCACTAAAATACACAGAGAAAGCTTCCAAGAGTTATAAAACATCAATCCCAGCATACCGATAACGGTCACACCGTCACGAACAATCGAAATCAAGGCACTGCCCGATGCACGGGCAATTTGCTCGGTATCGAAGGTCACTTTTGAAATTAAATTGCCCGTGTTTTCCTTATCCATGTAACTCACGGGTAAACTTAGATAATGTTGAAACACTTGCTGGCGCATATCCATAATTAACCTAGCGCTCATATAAGAAATGCCGTAGGTGGATACGAAGTTTGCAAAGCCGCGCAGGGAGAACATTAAAATAACCACGATAGGCGCCATTAATAGCACTTGGTTATCGGCATGAAAGCCTTGGTTCGTGGGGAGTGCAATACCGTTAGTTATCGCTGGTGTACTGCTGGAAAACCCTTTATCGATAAAAGGGCCAATAAAAGAAATAAAAGCCGCATCGACAAGCCCATACACAATAAGGCCAGCAACTGAAAGCAAAAACATGCCCTTCATCGGTTTGAGATAGGCCAGTAATCGCTTGAATACGGTCCACATTTCGTCTTTAGGATATGCTGTCATTGGTAACACTAAATTATGGCAAAGTGCTCATTCTACTCTGGATTAATCAAGTCACCAAATCTAAACAAGCGGTTATACCAAAATGGAGCTAAATCTTGCCGATAGGTTTTTACGTCGAGTCGCCCTTGTTCAAAAGTAACGCTAATTTGTCCTTCAATCCCTGTGGTTAAGTGGTTTATCTGCAAAGCTTGGTAGCGGGCAACGACATCGGCTTTAGGAAAGCCATAACGATTATTCAACCCCGCAGGAAACAGTACTAACTCCGGTGCCACCCTTTCAATAAATGCCAGCGTAGATGAGGTGCGGCTTCCATGGTGTGGAGCAATAAGCACCTGACTTTTAAGTATAAAGCCCGCTTGCACTCGCTCAATCAATATACTCTCTGTTTCCTTTTCAATATCACCGCTCAGTAATAGACTTTGCTGACCATCATCAATCCGCAGCACACAAGAAGCATTATTGCCACCCGCCTGGGTTTGTGGGGAAATAAAGCGTAAGGTAAGTTGTTGCCAATCAATCTGTTGTGGCAAACAAGGCTGAGCATTTAAGTGGTCAACATCAGTAATCCATTTTGCCTGAGGATACGCTTTTGCCAGTACTTGAGCGCCTCCAGCATGGTCGTTATCGCCGTGGCTGATCACAATAAAATCGATATCAGTTAATCCTCGAGTATTAAGAAAAGGGATAACCACACGGTCACTGTAGCTAAAATCATCGCCAAATGCGGCGCCCGTATCATAGATAAGTGCCCTATCATCCTTTTCAACCACCACGGCTAATCCTTGCCCTACATCAAGTAAATGTAGTGTCCATTGAGTGGTTTTCGATGCTGTAATGCGCTGAAAAACAGACAATGCCAGAGGTAGAAACAGTAACCCTATCAACAAATGCCAGTGCCAATATTGGCGCCGATGAGGAACATATCGCCACAGAATCAACGCAAAAAGTGCGCACAGGCCGCTTGCTAATAATGTCTCGGAAACCACATGCCAATGGGCGGGTAAATCGACGCTGAGTTCGAGTAACTTGCCGTAGGGAAATAGTGCTAAATCCGCCAAATTGAATAATCCCAACCACGATTGCCCCAAAAGCGTACCTAACCACCAGATGATAAAAGCCAGCATCGATAGCGGAATGACAATAAGACTAAACCAAGGCACCACCAGCATATTCATCCACAAACTATGGATACTCACACCACCAAAAAAGATGGCTTGCAGCAGTCCCAATATCAGGCTTAAGCGCCATTGTATTGACCAAAACTGTATGACTCTGACTCGCGACTTGGCTAAAAAAGTTGTTTTACTATCAAAAGACTGTGTAAATTTGGCACTTTCTAAGGTATATAAAATAATCGCCAAAGCACAAAAAGAAAGCCAAAATCCAGCACTCAAACAAGCGAGAGGATCAATGAGTAACACCACAAATAAGGCAAACAGCAAACGATCCCATGCGCTTGAGTAGCGTCTTAATAAACTCAACAGCATAACCAATAAAATCATCACTAACGCCCGCTGTGTTGACACGGCAAAACCGGCTAAATAGCTATAAAATAGAGCACTCACTCCTGCTAAAATGAGCGCAATAACTATATTTCGTCGACTTGGATGCGGCGCCAAACGCGTAAGAAAAAACAAAGCGCAAGCATAGACCCAAGCGGTGATCACCGATAAATGTAATCCCGATATCGCCACCAGATGGCCCGTGCCCGTTTGCCTTAACGCCTGCCACTTAGTTTGCGAGATAAGTTGTTTATCCCCGAGGATTAACGCCAGCAGAATATCCCCCTGTGTTAACGCAGATAACTTTGGAGCAAGTCGTGTGATTAAGTGATGTCTTAACGAAAAACGCTCAGCTTGAAGCCTTGCATGCATAACGCGGCCTTTACCGACAATATGCTGACTAATCAATTGCTTTTGTTCGTTATATCCTCCTTGATTGAGTACACTGGATATACTTTTAGGCATAAAAGTGAAATCCCAAACTTGCCCAACTTGCAGTGTCGCCTCGGATTGCCAGGTTAAACGCAACTTAGCCGTTGGCCCAAAGATTAAATTTGGTTTATCGACAACAATATCGAAGCTAACCCAGTCGCTGTTTTGACTAACTAGTGATATGATTTCGCCCCTCACCTGTATAGGCTTTTGGGATAAAGGAAGATCCTGCCGAGATAACACTAAGCAAAATCCTGTTAGCCAGAACATCGCAAAGAGTGTGCCAGATAAGCTAGGTGCTTTTTTGAATAAGATGAGAGCCCCAAAGCAAAAGTAGGGTAGATAAGTAATTGGCGGCAGCGAAGGCCATAACATCGCTGACAGTAAGGTGGCACTAAAGCCAAACATGAATCCATTCATAGTGAATTAAGTTAAGACAGCAATTTCAGCCTATGCCAAAAAAATTAATAAAAAGATTTATGCCTAAGCCTGAAACCCTGCGTGAGCACAAACACCTACGCATTTTCGGTCGCTTATTACACAATCCTAATCTTTGGGCGCTTAATCGACGCTCTGCGCCGGGGGCCTTTGCCATAGGCTTGTTTGTCGCTTGGATCCCAATGCCTTTTCAAATGGTGGTCGCCGCGGCCTTTGCAATCCTTTTTAATGTCAATATTCCCGTTTCCGTCGCTTTAGTCTGGATCACCAATCCACTTACGATGCCAGTTATGTTTTATGGGGCTTATTTATTAGGTGCAAAAATTCTTGGCCACGCACCGCAGGAATTTGCCTTTGAGGCAAGCTGGCAATGGATAGAAGCCTCATTAGCCACAATTGGGCCAGCATTCCTACTAGGTTGCCTAGTATTAGGGATCGTGTTTTCTACTGTAGGATATTTAATGATCAGTAACCTCTGGAAATACTCGATCATGTTTAAGTGGCAAAAGCGTAAGACCAAATAATTGCGACTTGCAGATACAATGGCTTAACTTGTTTTATGTTAGAGAAATTGACTTTCCTAATTGAACAAGTTAAGCATTAACGCCTTTTTAGCGTTTGCATCCCTGTATTTCCTTTACGTCCTCTATTGTAATTTATTCTACCTTATCAATAGATTAAACCACGGCGATAAGACTATCTTAATCCCTTCACTCGGACGCTTACTTACAAGCTACTCATAAGTAGATATATACATTCATTTAATTTGCAGCTTAAAATACTTTTCGTGTTTCACTACTACGCTGTCATTATGTTGAATATTGATGAACCTGCACATTTACAACCTAAACTACCGCTTTTCCGCTTAGGTTTTAGACCTTTCTTCTTATTTGCGAGTCTATTTAGTCTATTAAGTTTAGGGATCTGGGGAGGATTTCTTTCCGGTCTGTCATTACTTCCTAACAACATCAATCCTTTATGGTGGCATGGTCATGAGATGATTTTTGGGTTTGCCTGTGCCGTCGTCGCAGGTTTTTTACTCACCGCAGTACAAAACTGGACAGGACAACCTGGGTTGAAAGGCTTACCTCTTATAGGGCTATTTACGGTCTGGTTACTACCAAGGCTTTTATTTATATTGCCGCTAGATATTCCGTTTGTGGCGATCATGATCATCGACTTGATGTTTTTACCCTTAACCGCAATTGCATTATCAATATCTGTGGTTAAAGTACGCCAATGGCGTAACTTTGTGTTTATCCCTATTCTCAGTTTACTCACGCTTTTTAATGGATTTAGCTATTACGGTTTAATAACTAATCAATTACAGTGGGCTAATAATGGTCTTTATGCAGCAGTCATCCTTGTTGGGGTAATTGTTGCTTTGCTTGGTGGTAGAGTGATCCCATTCTTTACTGAGCGCGCCACCCAATGGCAAAGACACTCCCCTATTCCCATACTGGAATGGTTAAGTTTTGCTAGCCTATTAGCGCTTGTTGCGAGTCTCTTTTTACCGCAGATAATATTACTGACGCGCGCTCTGGCTGGTATTGCGGGTCTGGTACTATTACTACGTTGGTCTCGTTGGGGATGGCAGGCAAGTTGGTCTGTGCCGCTGTTATGGTCACTGCATTTAAGTTACTTATGTATTCCCATTGGTTTGATACTGATTGCTACAGGACTACCACTTTCCGTAGGAATGCATGCCATTACTGTTGGAGGACTTGGCGGCATGATCCTCGCAATGATGTCGAGGGTATCGCTAGGCCATACCGGCAGACAACTAAAACCCGCTAGGCCAATGACACTGGCTTTTGGGTTAATGTTACTGGCTACAGTGTTCCGTGTCTTAGCGGGTTTACCCAGTGCATGGTTTATTGAATTAATGCTCGCAGCCATTATTTGTTGGATGCTAGCTTTTGGGTGTTTCTGTTACTACTACGCACCAATGCTTTGTCGCGTCAGAGCCGATGGACGGCCAGGCTAAGCAAGGTGACTCGAGAAAACTCATGGCGCGATGCCTTTAGCAGACAACCAATTACTATCTTGTGAATTGAGTCACAGAGAATCGCGTCTCTTTTCCCTAACTAAAGTATTTTTACTGTTACTATTTACAAAAATATTGAGTAGGGAGTACCCATGCCATTTTATCGTCAATATGGTGCCAAAGGCTTAAAAGCAGTTGAGCATCTCGTCTTAATCATCATAGCAATAGCGACTGTGGTTGCTATTGGTCAAGAAATTGTCCATGTATTTAATGTCGGCGCAGTCGCCCTTGCCGATCTGTTGTTATTGTTTATTTATCTCGAAGTACTGGCCATGGTTGCTAATTATGCAGAATCGGGAAAATTGCCCGTGCGCATGCCGCTGTATATTGCCATTGTTGCTCTTGCACGTTATTTGATCTTAGATATGAAGAGTATGGATGACTGGCGCATCGCCGCAATTTCGCTTTCAACTTTGATCCTTGCGGCAACGGTCATCGTGATCCGTTGGGGCCAATTAAAAATGCCCTATCCTAAAAATCAAGAATACGATAACTAATTACTACTGGGCGCCATTGCCAACCAAGCTCAATGGCGCCATTCTTTACCTGCAAAATCCTTCCAAATCCCTCGCTTTCAGATTGGTATTCTGCCAAAAAGCAATTATGCTAGTTTTACTGAGATCAATTATTTACGGGACAATTGAGTTATGGGTGAACATCCAGTTGGATTTGAAGAAAAACGCAGCTCACTTCGAGTAGATATGGAAGCTGAACGCGTGCTCTTGCATTGGACTGATAAGAATGGCGTTGAACATACGGACGAAGGCGTATGTATCGATTTAGCCCGCAGAGGCATTCTGTTTGATTATAAAAACCCATTTGAACTCGGTGAATTAGTTAACGTGACATTCAATCCAGAAACATCCCGACAAAATAGCGTAAAAGGCCAAGTTTGCCGCTGCTCTAAACGTCATGATCAAAGTTATCATGTCGCGATGCAATTGCTTTAATTTCAATCTAGCTACGCAGGGTCGATTGAGCTGTTCTACACTGAATTAGTTGAACTATTCGTACAAAGGACATTGCTATGATATTGCTGGTGGGTGGAGAGAAAGGTGGCAGTGGCAAGAGTTGCCTCGCGCAAAATCTTGCGGTTTATATAAAGCAAAAATTTGCCGCCAATGTACTAATGGTAGACTGCGATCCCCAACGTACAACATCCGATTGGATCCAAGCTCGAAACAACGACCCTAGCCTCCCTGCAATCAATTGTATTCAGCTCTACGGCAAAATACGTAACGATCTGCTCAGTCTTAATGAACGCTTCGACTACGTCATTGTTGACTGTGGCGGTCAAGATAACCTTGCTATGCGCGCCGCCATGTCGGTGGCCACTTACGTAGTTATCCCACTTAGACCCAAACGTCGCGATCTTAAAACCTTACCCCATATGGAAGATATGCTCAGCACCTGTAAGATGGTTAATCCCAAAATGGTGGCAACCATTGTGCTAACCCAATGTCCCGCTTTGCCCACCCAAGTAAAGCGTATTTTAGAGGCCAAAGAAGTGGTCCAATCCTTTGGATTACGCGTACTCAATTCGGTGACTTTTTGCCGAAATATCTACGATGACAGTGAGGAAAAAGGATCGTCCGTAATGGAAATTGAGCCAGATGGGAAAGCGGCCGACGAGATCCGCGCCATAGTGGATGAGCTGTTCACCTTACCACCAGAAAATAGTTATGAGCTTAACTGATCTTAAACGCAAGAAACCAAAACAAGTTATCAAAACGGTTTCTATTGAGGATTTTATCGAAGATGCCAATAACTATGCTTTAGGTAAAGCGAGTATTTTAGCGGTCCCTCCCGCAGAGCCAAAAGGCTTAGATAAAAAGTCAGCCAAAATTTATCGCCATGCCACCTTTACCTTAACGGAAACCAGTATTACCCAATTAGATGGGCTCGCCAAAGGAACTAAAATCGCCAAATCACGCTTATTGCGGATCTTGATTGATGAATTCAGTCAAAAAACAATTGCAGAACAGCTTGAAGTGGTAAATAAAAGTAAGCAGGATGAGCATTAATCTTTATGGCATCAAGGTAAACCAATCCGTTGATCGCCCTTTCTTTAACAGCAAGTTATGGCCTATGACCCCAAGCTATTGCGCGGCTCATAGACCAGATTAGCCATACTTAATGATCAGAATGATGACACTGCCGCCCAGCAACAAGGGCGAGCCCTTGCGCTGATTCTGCCATTTTCCCTTTACTCAACAACAAAAAAATTAACTCCTCCGCAGTAAGGTTTTCGGCACTACAAGTGTGATAACGCGCTGCTTCTCCAAAGGTTTCAGTCATCAGAGCAATAAACTGAGGCTTTAAAACGGGATGAGCTTGCGCTACCATCAGCGCCATAACGTCATGACCGTGAACAGAATCGGACATAGTCTCTCCAAAAGATGCAAATAAGATTAAGCTTTATAACCGAACTGTTGAATTTTAACCCTGATCTTGCGCACATACTGCCAATGTCAATAACTGCGCTGACCGCTGTGACGATAAAGTGAGCCACTATGTCCTTGATCTTGCTACTGACCCAACAGATGTCACTCTATTTAGTGATTGTTTATTTAGTCAGTAAAACACCACTTTTTAAACTGTTTGCAGAAACATCACCGCGTCTACCTCATAAAATATTTATTTATCTGGTTTTTTCTAGCTTTTGTATCATGGCGACCTATTTTGGTGAGCAAACTTCAGGGGCCATTGCCAATACTCGCGCCATGGGTGCCGTGCTAGGCGGTTTACTCGGCGGTCCTGTCACCGGATTTTTAGTCGGATTCACTGGCGGTTTACACCGCTACAGCATGGGTGGCTTTACCGATTTAGCCTGCGCGATTTCAACCACTCTCGAAGGACTCTCCGCGGGAATGATCAGTTTTTACCTACGCCGCGCGGGTAAGAGTGAACTTATCTACAATCCTCTCTTAGTCTGTTTGGTGACCTTTTACGCCGAAATGATGCAAATGAGCATTATTTTGCTGATTGCACGCCCGTTTGATGCCGCATGGGAATTAGTGCGGCAGATAGCTCCGCCTATGCTGTTGGTTAATTCCATTGGCGCAGCGCTGTTTATGAGCATGATCCGCGACCAAAAAACCATGTTTGACAAGCTCTCCTCTAGTTTCTCAACCAAGGCGCTTAAAATTGCCGAGCGCAGTGTTGGGCTGCTTTCTAAGGGGTTTAACGAAGAAAGCAGCGGCAAGGTCGCGCAAATTGTCATTGAAGAAACCAATGTGGGTGCTGTTGCCATTACGGACAGAGAAAAACTTTTGGCCTTTATCGGTATTGGTGCCGACCATCATATCCCTGGAACACCGATTTCCTCAAAAATCACCCTTGAGGCCATAAACCAAAACAAGGTGATGTTCGCCGATGGGGTGGAGATGCCCTATTCCTGCTCGATTTCGAGCCAGTGTAAACTCGGTTCGAGCCTTGTGATCCCACTTCGCAGCGACACCGAAGTCATTGGCACCATCAAGTTATACGAGCCAAAAAATAAACTATTTTTGAACATTAACCGCACCTTAGGGGAAGGGATTGCTCGGCTATTGTCGAACCAGATCCTCTACGGCCGTTTTGAACAGCAGCAAAACCTGCTCACCCAAGCGGAATTAAAATTACTGCAAGCTCAAGTGAATCCACACTTTTTATTCAACGCTCTCAATACCATCAGTGCGATTATTAAGCGCGATCCCGATATGTCGAAGCAACTGTTGCAGCAGTTGTCACAATTTTTGCGGATCAATTTAAAACGTACAACGGGTTTAGTGACACTCGGGGATGAGCTCGATCACATAGCGTCTTATCTCACTATTGAGAAAGCGAGATTTATTGATAAATTACAGGTCAACATTGCTATACCTGAATCACTTTACCACTGTAAAGTGCCTGCATTTACCCTACAACCCATCATTGAGAATGCGGTAAAACATGGCACCTCCCATATGATAGAGCAAGGACAAATCAAGGTCACAGGACGCATGGATGACCATATATTAGCCCTTGAGGTGACAGATAACGCCGGCCTTTATCAACCCTCAATCGATTCTGAGGGATTGGGGATGAATTTAGTTCATAAACGGATACAAAATCTGTTTGGCGAACAGTATGGCATCCAAGTTGAATGCAAGCCGGATGAATACACCAAGGTGACCATCCGCTTACCCATAGAACAGACGGAAACTAGCACGTGATCACTTGTTTGATTGTCGATGATGAATTGTTTGCTCGCGAGGAGCTTGCGGATTTGCTCGGCCAAGAAGCCGACATTGAAATTATTGGCCAATGCAGCAACGCCATAGAAGCATTGCAAACGATTGCCAAAGAAAAGCCTCAATTAGTTTTTCTCGACATCCAAATGCCACGTATTTCAGGCATGGAACTGATTGCTATGCTCGATCCCGACACCTTACCTAAAATCGTGTTTGTCACTGCATTTGATGAATTTGCCGTCAAAGCCTTTGATAATCATGCCTTTGATTATTTACTTAAGCCAATAGATGCCGATCGACTCAGCCAAACCCTAAAACGTGTTCGCAAGGACCTCACTCCGCAAGCCGTTAATCTGATCGCGCCTCGATGCCTCGAGCACCTACCCTGTTACAGCGGTAGTAAATTAAAAGTGATCCCCATTCAAGATGTTGAGTATGTTTTTAGTGATTTAAGCGGTATTCATGTCGCCTGTACCAAGGGCAAAGTCCATACCCAACTTACCCTTAAAGTGCTGGAAGAAAAAACACCGCTAGTGCGTTGCCATCGCCAATATCTGATTTCACCCAAAGCCATTGCCGAAATAGAGCTGCTCGATACTGGCGCCGAAGTCACGACTCTGCTTGGCGACAAAGTGCCCGTTTCTCGCCGTTATTTAAAAAGTCTTAAGCAATTGTTCGGCTTCCAATAGCCCCATTGTTAACCACTAATGCGCGTATCTAAGCCGCTGGAGGCGGTTAATACTTATGAATGACATCCTCATACAACCGCTCGCCCCATTCTATTGCCGCTGAGTCAGCATTATCGACCTCTCACCCAGTTACCCCTGTTTTATGTAAACAACTTGTTTACACTCTGCACAACTCAAAATGGGGAGATAACTAAAATGATGTGGTTCCTACTCTGTGTCGGTCTATTGATCGGCGGCTACTTTATCTACGGTACCTTTGTCGAAAAGGTATTTGGTATCAACGAAAAACGTCAAACACCGGCTTTTACCCAAACCGACGGTGTGGACTATGTGCCTATGTCGAAAGGCAAAGTGTACTTAATCCAATTATTGAATATCGCAGGTGTGGGTCCAATCTTCGGTCCAATCCTCGGGGCGCTCTACGGTCCTTCAGCGATGTTGTGGATTGTGATCGGCTGTATCTTTGGAGGAGCGGTGCACGATTACTTCTCCGGTATGTTGTCGGTCCGTAATGGTGGTCAATCTGTACCAAACCTTGCTGGTAAGTATTTAGGCAAAAGTGCCAAGCACTTTATGAATGTGTTTGCCATCATTCTATTATTGCTCGTAGGTGTGGTGTTTATCTCTGCGCCAGCAGGCCTGTTAGGCAAGCTAACGGGTTGGGATGTTAGCATTTTCGTTGCGATTATCTTCGTTTACTACCTGATTGCCACTGTGGTACCTGTCGATAAAATTATCGGCCGTTTATATCCTTTCTTTGGCGCGCTGTTGTTCTTCATGTCATTTGGTTTAGCCTTTGCGATCATGTTATCAAGCGAACATACGCTACTGCCCAATGTGCAAGCGGGCGACTTCTTCCAAAATTTAAACCCTAAAGATATGCCATTATGGCCTGCGCTGTTTATCACCATCGCTTGTGGTGCGATTTCAGGCTTCCACGCCACGCAATCACCACTGATGGCACGTTGCGTTGAAAACGAAAAGAACGGTCGTTTTGTGTTCTTTGGTGCCATGATCGGTGAAGGTATCATCGCCCTACTCTGGTGTGCGATTGCACTGTCTTACTTCCACGGTGTTGAAGGATTAAGCACAGGCATGGCGGGTAACCCTGCAAACGTTGTATACGAAGCATCAACTGGTCTGTTAGGCGCAGTGGGTGGCTTTATGGCAATCCTTGGTGTGATCATTCTGCCAATTACTTCAGGCGATACGGCTTTCCGCTCTGCTCGTCTGATTTTGGCTGAATTCTTTAACATGCCGCAGGTGGCTTTACCTAAACGTTTAGTGTTAGCTATTCCATTGTTTGTGATTGGTGGCTTACTGACTCAAGTCGACTTCGGCGTGATCTGGCGCTACTTCGGTGTGGCTAACCAAGCGACAGCTGTATTAATGCTCTGGACGGCCTCAGCTTACCTACTGCGTCACAATAAACTGCACTGGATCACCACCATTCCAGCCATGTTTATGACCACAGTAGTTATCACCTTCCTACTTAACTCTGCAACTTTAGGTGCAGGCTTACCGATGACCTTATCCACCATCGCAGGGACTGTTTCAACGCTAGTCATCACAGGCTTACTGATTGTGAAAACCAAAGGTAAAGGTGAAGTTGATAGCGACAGCGAATTACCCGATGAAGCTTAATTTCCAACAATATTGATATACAAAGCAAACGGGCACTGATGAGTGCCCGTTTTTTTATCTATGATTTTAGTCAATCGGTATAATACTGGTATAATCCGATTATTGTTCACGGTAATTTATACAAAATGACTCAAGAAAATAACCCATTACACGGCATCAAACTGGAAACCATAGTCACACAACTCGTTGAGCACTATGGCTGGGAAGAACTCGGAACTCGCATCAAGATCCGCTGTTTTACCGAAGATCCGAGTATCAAATCGAGTCTACGATTTTTAAGAAAAACCGATTGGGCACGGGAAAAAGTAGAATATTTATATTTAAAAACCAATAAACTGCCGTTGCCCGCCGCGAAAACATCCAATGCACCAGCGAAAACATCGGCCAAAAAACCTGCAAAACCAGCACAGAAACCAGCTCAGGCAAGTACGGTTACATCGATAGCCGCAACAGATGGCCAGATTAATAGCCATATCTGGGGCAAGCGCGACTAAATTTCGCTCGAATATTCAAACGCATATTCACAGGAACAGACAAAAATGCGCGGAATAATTAATTCAATTATCCCGCGCATTATTTTTTAATCTGTCTATCAGCTAGATTAGCGCCAATCCAATATCCTTCGGTGGGCAACCATGATTGGCAAGAGTCCCCTGCTAATCAAGCCAACGGCTAAGAATAAGCGTTTAAGACTTCACCTATTGGCTATTTTGTCTGCGGATAAGTGACGCGATAGATTGCCCCTGCATAATCATCCGACACGAGTAAACTGCCATCGGCCAATTCAGCAAAGGCCACTGGGCGACCAAAGGTTTGCTCGCCCTGCATAAAGCCAGTTAAAAATGGAGTGTATTTGACCACCTTGCCTTGCTCTATCGTCGCCACGGCCACTTTATAACCCGCTTTCTTAGTGCGATTCCACGAACCATGCTCAGCCACAAACAACTGCTGTTGATAATCGCTAGGGAACTGTTTACCAAGATAAAAATGAATGCCTAGTGGCGCCACGTGAGCCCCTAAGGAGAGCGCAGGAGCGGTGTATTTGGCAGGATCTTTACCTTGGCCAAACTCAGGGTCAAGAATTGTACCTGCATGCACATAGGGGAAGCCAAAATGTTCACCCAAGTAACTGACCTTATTGATTTCGCAGGGAGGAATATCATCGCCCATCATGTCGCGGCCATTATCGCTAAACCAAAGGGTTTGAGTGCCGGGCTGAAAATCAAATCCGACCGAATTACGAACTCCTTGGGCAATGGTGGTTAATTTTTTAGTCTCGAGATTGAGCGAGAAAATACGTCCATAGCGTTCATTCTCCTCGCACACATTACAAGGCACGCCTACAGGAATGATTAACTCGCCTGTCGGTGAAACCCCTAGTACTTTCCAGCCATGGTGGGTTTCAGTTGGAAACCCATCAAAGACCACCTCAAATGTTGGTGAGTTTAAGTGGTTATCAATATCCTTGAAGCGAATGATGCGCTCCACTTCGGAGACATAGAGGTCGCCATCTTTGATCACCACACCTGATGGTAGCTTTAGTCCAGAGGCAACCAGAATTTTCTCATCGGCAACACCGTCCTGGTTACTGTCGATAAGGGCATAAACATTCCCGGCCTTCATCGAGCCCGCATAGACAATGCCCTTTTCGGATACGGCAATTGCGCGCGCATTGTCAACATTATCTGCAAATAAGCTCAGGTTAAAGCCTTCTGCAACGGTCAGTTTATCTAAAATATTTTTAGCCATCGCAGGCACACTTATTCCACTCAAAGCCAAAAATGCAGCGCATGTTATTTGTAGTTTACGAGCCATATCTTTCATATCCTTATCAGTCAAAAAGTGAACGACCTTAACCATTAATCCCCTAACCTATCCTAGATACGCCTTTTGTATCAAATAGGATGCTTAGCACTTAAGTTTTTTATCTCAAGGCCGATAATTCGATAAATAACCTTCAGGTACTTATGGAGCCTATCGTGAACATTAATGGATTAAATACGACCGCAAATAGCAGCGCCTTCAAATCTGTTTCCAGCGCTTATATCACCACTACGCCAACAGCTAGCTCAGCTTCTGAGAATTCGTCGGCAGAGACCAGCACGCAAGAAACGGTCAATATATCCAATGCCGGAAGACAAGCTCTCGCTACCGAAGTAGGCGCTTCTCTCAGAGGTCAAACCGCGGAAAAACGGCAACAGACGGAAAGTGCTGAGAATGAAGAACCCAAATCTATCATTGATGAACAAATTAAGCGTCTGAAAGAGCAAATCAAAGCTTTGCAGGAGATGCTCACGAAACTGGAAGGAGATGATTCGAAGGCCGCGGCTCAGCAACGTAAGCTATTGCAGGAACAAATTATGCAACTCGGTAACCAAATTGCCGTGTTAATGGACCAGAAAATGCGCGATGCACAAAAAGCCGCAGGCTAAGCTGAGTACAGAATCATTTTCAATCTTGGTAGCTGTAAACTAGATTGGGAAACTAAACAATAAACGCCAAATATTTAACCCGTCGCCGGTTCGATAACTGATGCCAATTCTATCTATGCCGAGGAGATCGCCGCCCAAAGGCTTAGAAAATGCCAGTGTGGCACCAAACTCATAGCTTCCAGAGACAATGGTTTCATCTTCAGTATCTTGGCTAAAATCCAGCTCGTTGAAGTACCAATAACCGACCGCAAATAATCTAGGTTGCATCTGGATATTCAGCCATTGCCAGCGCGGCGAAAGGCCAATATCTACCCCGGTTTGCAATACCGCAAATTGGTCGGTTAATTTTCCTAGCCGCTCACTATAGCCCGCAAACTTTAACCTCGATACCCAGACGCTGTCTTCACCCGCAAGACTAAAATCATACAAGGTACTTACACCTGAGGCTAAAATCGCCACATTCGCATCGGTCTCAAAATTTGTCCCAAAGCCCACATCCAAATAGGCTTCCATCCGCGTATTTGCCGTTGCCTGCCAATGGTGCTCGATGCCGGGCGTTATCGTCATGGTGCCAACTGACGATGGCAATTCGCCGTCGGTGATGTCTTTGGCTAAGTAGTCAAAAAAACCGAAAGATAAGGGTAAACGCAGCCAAGTCTGACTACTATCATCCTTCAAAAAATCAAAGTTTAACGGAATACTAACGACGGTGGCATTTTGCTCAGCAGCTCGATATACCCCTGTGCCAAGGTAGCTGCCAAAGGCATAAACAGAGTTAGGATTATTTTTCCCATCAATCGGCGTTTCAGGGCTAATCTTCGAAAACGCTTAGGAAGATTGGGGGGCAAATGCTGCAATATCTTGCGGGTGACTGAAGTTTGAAACAGGCTCTGTCGACGCCAACAGCGGGAAAACAATTCCCATTGATAGCGCCGAAATGGAGCTGAGGTTGACGATAAACCGACTAAAAATGATATTCAATTTACGCAAACAGATCCTAATTTGCAGCCTAATCGGTAAATTTATTGCACTAAGAACTACTGTTCATCCGTAAAATGATACTCAGACATCATATGCCCAAGCTCAGTGGACTTAGTCTTTAAGTAAGCCTCATTATAGCGATTTTTACCGACTTGTAAGGGTACGCGCTCAACCACTTCGATGCCGATTTCTTTCATCGCTTTGACTTTGCGAGGATTATTGGTCATTAAGCGTACATGCTTTACGCCAATCTGCTCAAGCATAGGCTGGATCATATCGTATTTACGCATGTCCGCAGGGAAACCTAACTGTTCATTCGCCTCAACCGTATTGGCGCCTTTATCCTGCAACTCATAGGCGCGGATCTTATTTAGCAGACCAATACCACGACCTTCCTGACGCAAATATAAGATAAACCCACTGCCGGTCTCGGCAATGTTTTGCATCGCGGTTTGCAGCTGGAATCCACAGTCACAGCGTAAGCTGAATAAGGCATCGCCCGTGAGACACTCAGAGTGAATACGGCCTAAAACAGGAGCATCGCTACTTAGGGTGCCAAATGTGAGGGCAACATGCTCTTTACCGGTTTCGGTATCTTCAAAACCGTGCATGGCAAAAACGCCCCAGGGAGTGGGTAATTTTGACGTCGCGACATATTTTATCGACATGACTTAACCTTAACGACAACTCTCATTCCATGAGACGGAAGGAACATCCATAAACAAAACAATGATTAGGTACTTAGCCTACGGCGCACCTATTCTAAAGTGTTTTCAGCAATCACGAAATACTTTAGTAATTTAATCAACTACAAAACTAAGCTATTAACTGGGTGACTCATTCAGCTCAATGGGTAATATGTCGAGCCAAGGCGCTGCAAAATAGATAAGTGTTCTATTTTGCAACTTATTGAATAACTTAGCAATGTAGCTTAAAATTTTGCTGGTGCAAAACCTGTTACTTCAGTCAAGCCCATTTCGCGCCCTAAAGCAGTCATTGGGTGCACAACAACTAAGCCTTTTACTGACTTTTTGAGTTGACCCATATCGGCTTGCTCGGCTTTGGTGAGGGCGCGGTGAAATGGCAAGTGCTGAATATCCACCCCTTGCTTTTGTAATAAACGCGACTGCTGCGTTTTTACGCTATTGATTTGCTTAGTAACAGCCTCAATCTCGCGTTTAAACTGCGCCACGATGACAACATCGCCACGTTGCTCTGCCGCCGCCAGTTTACGACGAAACTTATCTAACTTATCGTTTAGCTGCTGCAGTTCTTGCTTTAAATTCATTATGTTACCTTAAATTACTTTAGTGAGTCCCGACCGATATTGACCTAATCTTTGGCCTGTTTGTCTGGGTCACTGTGTCAAGGTGTGGGATTATAGCAGCAAGTTAGCGATCCTCGTTACCGCTTTTATAAGAAACGGATCACCTGATTACTGCTACCTCGATATGGAAGGCTCGGATCTGCAAGATTTTGCTCAAATTTGCCATCCACCAGCACATCTACATATTCCAGCACCGCACGCTGTTTATCGCTCAATTCATTCCATACATAGCCCGTCCACAGCCAAATATCTTTACCGGGACATTCAGCTTTGACGCGCTTAACAAGCACCAAAATCCCCTCAAGATTGGCGGGTAAAAGTGGATCGCCGCCAGAGAGTGATAAGCCACGGCGAACGATTCGCGTATCCTGCAAATCGGCGATGATATTATCTTCCATTGCCTTATCAAATAAATGGCCAGAGCGCACATCCCAAGTACTTTGATTATAGCAACCACGGCATTGGTGCTCACAGCCTGAAACAAATAAGGTGGCCCGAGTGCCTGGGCCGTTGACCACATCAACGGGATAATATTGCTGATAGTTCATTGTATAAGTCCAATACGAAATACAAGGAGCGCCAGACTGGCTAAAAATCAAAGCACAGTCCCATGCTAAGCGACTGTGCTGATATCAGTGTAACAAACACAACAAGGCAAAAATGTTACAAGTGTTTGATCCTACGCTTCACTTCTTCTTGCTTACCATGGTTGAACGGTCTGGCATCGGGACTGCCTAAGTAACCACACACACGGCGCGTAACAGACACTCGACTTGGCTCATGGTTGCCGCATTTAGGGCAAGTAAATCCTTTACTAGTACAGCTAAATTCGCCGGTAAAACCACAATCATAACATTCGTCAATCGGCGTGTTAGTACCGTAGTAAGGTACACGGCTATAGCTGTAATCCCAGACATTTTCGAGCGCTTCGATATTGTGCTGCATATTAGGATATTCGCCGTAGCAAATAAAACCACCATTGGCGATGGCGGGATATGGCTGCTCAAAATCGATTTTATCGTAAGGATTCACGTGCTTTTCCACATCTAAATGGAAGCTATTGGTGTAATAGCCCTTATCGGTTACACCCGCAACCACACCAAACTGGCGCGCATCGAGCTTACAAAAACGACTGCAGAGACTCTCACTTGGGGTGCTATAAAGGCTGAATCCATAACCCGTTTCGGCCTTCCATGCGTCGGTAGCCGCTTTAAGGTGCGCAACAATCGCCACCGCTTTTTCACGAAGCTTAGCATCATCAAACACATGGGTTTCAGTGCCATAGAGCGCATTAATGGTTTCATGTAAACCGATATAACCTAATGAAATCGATGCCCGACCATTTTTAAAGATTTGGGCGATATCATCATCGGCACGCAAGCGCACGCCACAGGCACCTTCCATATACAAAATCGGCGCAACTCTGGCTTTCACTCCGTTTAACCGTTCGATACGCGTATCTAATGCGCGGCGGGCAAGTAATAGCCGCTCATCCAGAATACGGTAGAACTCAGCCTCATCGCCATTCGCTTCTAGCGCAACACGTGGCAAGTTTAAGCTAACAACGCCAAGGTTATTGCGCCCTTCATGGACGAGTTCACCATTTTCTTTATAGGAACCTAAAAAGCTGCGGCAACCCATAGGGGTTTTAAACGACCCCGTCACTTTTTCCACTTGCTCATAGTTCAAAATATCTGGATACATGCGCATACTGGCGCATTTAAGGGCCATTTGTTTTACATCGTAATTGCAATCGCCGACTTTGTGGTTAATACCATCACGGATGGCAAACACCAATTTAGGGAACACCGCTGTTTTACGATTTTTACCTAACCCCGCCATGCGTACTTTCAGCATCGATTGTTGAATTAAACGCGACTCCCACGAAGTACCTAGACCGAAACCAAAGATCACAAACGGGGTTTGTCCATTAGCGGTATGTAAGGTATTCACCTCATATTCAAGGGATTGGAAAGCATCGTGGCATTCTTTTTCAGTCTGAGCAGTGGCATAGGCTTTAGCATCTTTAATCTGCCAATTCAGTGCCACTTGATAATGTTTGTCATAACTCTTGGCCACAAAAGGCGCTAACACTTCATCAATACGATTAATCGTGGTGCCGCCATAGATATGGCTTGCCACTTGGGCAATAATTTGCGCCGTCACGGCCGTAGCGGTAGAGATCGATTTTGGGGTCTCAATTTCGGCATTGCCCATCTTAAAGCCATGGGTCAACATGCCCGCCAAATCAATCAACATACAGTTAAACATCGGGAAAAAGGGCGAGTAATCAAGATCGTGATAGTGGATCTCACCGATTTCGTGCGCAGCCACCACATCCTTAGGCAGAATATGGCTCTTGGCATAATGTTTAGCCACGATGCCCGCCAGCAGATCCCGTTGAGTTGGGATCACTTTAGAGTCTTTATTGGCGTTTTCATTTAACAGCGCGGCATTGCTCTGCTCGACTAAACCACGGATTTCAAGATTGAGCTTACTGGTAGCATCGCGGCAAATGTCTCTGTCGTGACGATATTCAATATAGACCCGTGCCAATGATTTATAAGGGCCTTCCATCAATAGGTTTTCAACCGCATCCTGTAGATGGTGGATTTCAACTTCTGCCATATTCGCCACTCGTTCTCTCACACAAGCGGCTACCGTCGCGGCATAATCTGCGTCCTCTATCCCAACCGAGTTTGCAGCAGCGACCACTGCATCTCTTATCCTTGTTTCATCAAAAGGTGTGCGGCAACCATCCCGCTTGATCACGACTGGCATTGTTTAATTCCTCTCCATCCCGATTAAAATTAACACTATATATAGTGATTAAATAATCTATCAACACAATATGTAGGCAATTAAGCGGCATCGACACCTAAAATTCCATGATCCAGATCATGATTTATCCGATGGATAAAAAGAACAAATAAGAACTGCTGCCAAACCCAATGATCTCAGTTTTAGGCCTTGACCTTGATGCTAAAGCAAGATAGTAGACGCAGGAAATGGCGCTAATAATGACAAAAGACTTTGACCCAGAAGCCAAAGTCTATTGTTTTTGAAAGAATATTGTAAATAAGACTAGCGCTTAGCTAAGGCAAGATAACTGCTCAATTGTCCCAACGCTGATTGCTGCATCCCCATGGATGAAGCCACCTGCATCGTTGATTTAAGTCCCTGCCATAACTGTTTTTGACTATCGCTCATGGTGGGGTTGCTATTCAAATAATCCGTTAATTGACCAAACACTTTAGTCGCCTTTTGTGCCAGCACTGGCGACTGGGCATCATCCATGTTTTTTAACACATTTTTAGCATCAACTAACGTGTTGATCATCGGGCTATTAGGCGATTTTTCAGCCAAAGACTTTAGCTCATCATCGATAAAATCCTGCAAAGACTGCTTATTGGTACTTTGGCTTGGCAAACTAATGCCGTTTTGCGAGAGCCGTTCCACCTGTGCATCGGAAAGAATACCGTCTTTTTGTAACCGCGAGACTAAAGCGGGTATCTCAGCCACGCTAAATTTGCCATCAGCAAAAAAGTCTTTCGACATGGCCTGAATTTTTTGTGCTCGCAGTGCCCGTGGTGACAGCGCTATCTCGTCACTCGGTTTAGTATCAACCTTAGGGGGTTCTTTGGCTGAGGAGTTTGACTCCGTACTCGATTCAGTTTTACCTGTCTCCGTCTTTTTGCTATTCAGGCCATAAGCTTCAGCGGCACTGCTACGATTTAGATTAAGGGCATTTAAAAGAGAATTCATCGTCAATAATTCGGCGTCTAATACTGATTAATCGTTTTAAAGCAAAAACTAAGCCAATCAAGCAGTAAGTAGTGTCATATCGTAATTAACAGATAAATTCATCCTGACATTTTTAGCCTTTCCAGATCGCCGCTTCAATTAAATGTGCCACTTTTGCCACGGCGTCTTCACCTGCTGCAATGGCTTCAGCTGCTCGGTGGAACTCCATGGTGCCGATATTCGCGACTTCGGGTACAACACAGATATCGGGAGGGTCACCCATTAAACGCGCCCGTTTATGCCGCTGCTCTAAAATACTCATCGACTGGGACATCACCGCAATCATACCGGGATTAGATTTAGTCCCTAGGGAAAACTTATCGGTTAAGCTACCGACATATTCTCGCCCGCGGGCGAATAAATCCATAAAACCCGTTTCTTGGCGCGCGGGCATTTGGGTTTCATCTTTAGGTGCCCGATGGCTGGTCATATTAACGGGTAAAACTTGTAATCGACCAGTATGAAAACCTTGTAAATCAACGGCAATGACAATATCTACCCCCATAGCACGGCTCACCGAAACGGGGACAGGATTAACAACTGCACCATCCACCAACCAACGCTCACCTTGACGGACAGGCGCTAATATCCCAGGCATAGAGCAAGAGGCCCGTACGGCTTGGCGTAAATCACCATGGCGAAACCAGATTTCCTGACCTGAATACAGATCCGTAGCAATGGCCGCAAAGGGACGCTCTAAATCCTCGATATTGATATCACCAATCCGCGATTGCAGCACATCGAATACTTTTTCGCCGCCAATTAGCCCACCTTTACGCCAACGAATATCCATCAGTCCCAACACATCCCAACTAGAGAAGCTGCGCACCCACTCTTCAAGTTCCGCTAAATGATTATGGGCATAAGCAGCGCCAACAAGGGCGCCGATTGAGCATCCAGCGACCTTATCGGGTTTAATTCCCATGGCGGCAAGCCCATTGAGTACGCCAATATGCGCCCAACCTTTGGCTGCACCACTGCCTAAGGCAATACCGATCGTCGGAGTTGTCCCCTTACTCATAATAAATTCCCTTAATAAATCGATGATTTAAAGAAGCGCTATGACGTGAAAAAGCTAAATTCCAGCCAAAGTGTTGTCAATCATTAGACAACATAAACCGTTACGCTAGCCAGTCATTAGATACATTTATATGGTTTACGCTCGGCCTTATCCCCTTGGGCAGAGAGTAACCACATCGTCGCTTGATATCCTGTAAGTTCATAGCCAATTTGGCTAAACATAGCACTCGGTGCAAATATCGAGCGTGACACAAGCCAAGCAAATAAGTGGCTATTTAGATGATTACGCAAGATTATGCCCAATCAAGATAGCTGACCATAGTGATTTAGCGCTATAATCTGCCCTCACTCAGATTTAGGGGATATACCTTTGCAGTTTACTGATTTTTCTCTGGACCAGCGTCTGTTACAAAGCTTAAAGCATATGGGGATTGCAACCCCAACCGCCATCCAGGAACAAGCATTACCTATCGCATTGGCAGGTAAAGATTTAATGGCATCATCAAAGACTGGGTCAGGTAAGACCTTGGCATTTTTGCTGCCCGCATTGCAAAGGGTTATCTCCACCCGCGCCCTCAGTAAGCGCGACCCTAGAGTATTAATTTTATTACCGACCCGCGAATTAGCCCATCAGGTGTACAGTCAGTTACGCTTATTGGTGGCCAATACCCAATATAAAGCGATTAGTGTATTGGGCGGTGAAAACTTTAACGATCAGGCTAAAGCGCTGGCAAAAGAGCCGCATTTTATTGTTGCAACGCCAGGCCGAATCGCTGATCACTTAGAACAAAAAAACTTATTCCTCAATGGATTAGAGTTGTTAGTTTTGGACGAAGCCGACCGTATGTTGGATTTAGGCTTTGCGCCACAGTTAAAAGCTATCAACGAGGCGGCCGATCATAAACGTCGTCAGACCTTAATGTTTTCAGCAACCTTAGATCATAGTGAAATCAATGAGATTGCGGCGGCATTACTTAGAAATCCATTACATGTGGCAATCGGCACGGCCCACAGTGAACATCAGGATATTTCGCAGCGAATTTATCTGTGTGATCATTTAGATCATAAAGAAGCCCTACTCAGTCGTTTACTGACGGATGAATCGCACAAGCAAGTGATTATTTTTACCGCCACCCGTGCCGATACAGAGCGGTTAGCCGCTAAGCTCTCGGCTCAAGGTTTTGCAACAGCCGCCTTAAGTGGCGAGTTAAAACAAACGGCACGTAACCAGATCATGGACCAATTTGCCCGTGGTCATCAGCAAATATTGGTGACCACAGATGTGGCATCCCGTGGTTTAGACTTACTGAATGTATCCTTAGTCATTAACTTCGACATGCCCAAATTTGCCGAAGAATATGTTCATCGCATTGGCCGCACTGGCCGCGCGGGAGCCAAAGGTGACGCAATCTCCTTAGTTGGTCCTAAGGATTGGGATAACTTTAAAAAAGTACAACTTTTTTTAAGAAAAACCTTCGAAATCAGTGTAATTAAAGGGCTCGAAGCTAAATTTAGTGGTCTAAAAGAAAAGCCAAAGTCCGTCGCGACTAAAGGTGTAGTAAAGGCAAACACCAAAGCCAAATCTAAACCTAAGTCGCACCTTGTTAAAGCAGCGCCATCCCGTGATAAACGCTTTATCACGGGTGTTGATGTCGGTGATGCGCCAATGCGCAAAAAACCTGCGGCACAACTGCTACAAGATAATGACGACGAGATCTAAAAATAACGCAAAAGATAGCTCAAGTCCGTGAAACTTGAGCGCTCAAAATGAGTGACTCGCTGGAGCGATTCTTCCGGCGATACATAAGTAATTTGAAATAGTTAAAGGTGTAACATGCGAATTTGTGGTGTTGAATTAAAAGGTGGCGAAGCCATCATCAGTCTGCTCAGTTACGAAGGTGAAACCTTCAACGTACCCAGCTGCCGTAAAGTGTCTTTTAGCATTGCACAGTCGGCATCGACGGAGGCAATTCGTGAGTTTCATTTTGCTTTCCATAAGTTGATGGAAGATTACAAGATCGATGAAATTGTCATTATTGAGCGTGAGCAAAAAGGCAAACTGGCAGGTTCTGCTACTAGCTTCAAACTCGAAGCCGCAATTCAATTAGGCGAGCTGCCTGTAACCTTGCTATCTCCAGTGGCGATCAAGGAACAAAATAAGCGCAATCCACCTCAGGTAGACTTTGATAGCTTAGATCTGAAACGCTTCCAACAACCCGCCTTTGAGGCTGCCTACGCTCAGCAAAATCGCCATATTTTTGGTAAAGCTTAAGTGCTCTTGCTTGGCGCTATCACTTAGCGCCAAGCCTCTTACATGTCGCAAGCATCATGCAAAACCTAAAATATGTCAGTGGTTATAGCCTAGATATCCAACGCCAAGTTGAACAGCTTTTACAAAGTGGCAAGCTTGGGGAAGTATTGCTTCGCCGTCATCCGCACATTCATCATATCCGCAGCGATAAAGCCCTCTACGACTATACCCAAGGGATAAAAAATCAGTTTTTACGCCAATCCTCTCCCCTATCGAAAGTGATCTTTGATGACAAAATTAGCATGAGTCATCATGCACTTGGCTTACATTCCTACGTATCTAGAGTGCAAGGTAACAAAATCAAAGCGAAGAATGAAATTCGTATATCTTCTCGCTTAAAACGTGTACCTGAACCTTTGTTACGAATGGTAGTGGTGCACGAACTCGCCCACCTAAAAGAGAAGGATCACAATAAAGCTTTTTATAATCTGTGTACTTATATGGAACCAGATTACCACCAATTTGAATTTGATCTGCGCTTACTGCTGACCTGTATTGATGCCAATCAATCCCCTTATATCGCGCACTCAATAGACTCAGTTTGAGTACTTATTTTTATTGACCCAAGAGTTGACTGATAATAGTTTTCATTTAGAATAGTCATGTATTATCTGTCACGTACTTAGGCTGTATGAAAACGCAAAATATTGGTAGAAAGCTAGAAAAATGGTGTAAGAAACAAGCCAAGAAACTGCAAAAGCAACAGGCAACATTATCCTATGCGGCATCAGTTAACTATGCTGCAAAATCATCTTTCTCAGCGGAACCAATAAAACAGACGACTGCGGCCAAAAGTAAAAAAGCACAACGCAAGCACTTAAATCAATTATTGGCTGAGTATATTACCAAACAACACATTCAAGATCTTGATAAAGCAGCCCGTAAGCAGCAATTAAAATTAGCCAAAGCGCATTTTAATGCCGCAAATGATGCACAATTTTTATCCTTTGCAGCCATCAAACGTATTTCCCCCTTACCGACAGAGCGAAGCTTTGCACTTCGTCCTTATAAAAAGTCTCCCTGTGGAGGATGTCCTGCATTAAAGGGGCGTCTATGTAAATGTGCGTTAAAAGCGATGCAGAAACGCCAGGCAAGTTAATATTGTTTATCGATCTTGATTAAATAAATTTGAAGATATCTCAAAGTAAGAGTGGTTAGATATTTTCTGCTAGCTATCTTCGCTATTCACACGTCATTCAATCAATACCTGTACGCTCACTAAAGCCTAAAGTGGCTCGATTTATTATTTTAAATACCGATAACAAGGGCGAAATTTAATCAAATTTAAGCAAGCAGTCTTATCCAAGCATATGCAGCTAAACAACAAACCCAACAAAAAGCCTGACAAATACACCACTCAAATCATTTAGTTGCTGAGGCACACTCAATAGAAATAAAAACGCCGATGAATCAGTATTCATCGGCGTTTTTATACTCAGAACGGGACAAACGAAAATGAATTAACCTAAATTCATCAACGACTGACGACTATTGACCATATTCGTAAAGCTACGCAATTCTTGGTTTGCTAATTGGCTTGCCATAGGAATATCGGCTTTCATTGGATCGACGGGTTTACCGTTTACATGGAATTCATAATGTAAATGCGGACCAGTTGAACGCCCAGTATTACCAGATAAAGCAATCACTTGGCCACGTGTGACTCTCTGGCCTTTACGCACTAATGCCTTTGAAAGGTGTAAATAGCGGGTGCTATATTTACCACCATGTTCAATCACAATATATTTACCTGCAAATTGGTGATCCGTTACTAAACTCACCACACCATCACCAGGCGCTATAACCTTAGTACCAATAGGGACAGAAAAATCAGTACCGTTATGGGGAGAAATACGGCCAGTGATCGGATGTTTACGAGCAGGGTTAAAACGTGAACTCATGCGAGGCTGTTTAGCCAATGGAATACGCTGGAAAGCACGCACTAAACTGCGCCCTTTTGCATCATAATAACTGCCATCAGTATGCTGAAAGGCACTGATTTCTGAACGCCCAGTTTTAATGCTAACGCCTAATATTTGGCTGCTACCGGTTGCTTCACCTTCAACATATTGATCATTTACCAAAACAGAAAATTTATCTCCTGCATGTAAATCCCGTGCAAAATTCACTTTTTCTTTGAGTAAATCTTCAATCCGCTGAATATCAGCTGCCGCTAAGCCCATTTTTTGAGCCGATACGTAAAATGAGCCTTTAATATCACCAGTAATAATGCGGTTTTGCCAAACGCCTTCAACGTTAATTTCTTCAACGTTGAAGCTACCATCTTCATAACGAGTAAATACGACTTGGCGTGCGGCGTTAAAATAAAGCTCCAACTTTTGCAGTTGGCCATCATTATCGAGCCAAAACTGAATCCGGTTCCCAGGTAATAAAGTATCGAGTGCCAAAATATTTAAATCGGCCTCTAGTACTTTATACATCGTTAGCTGGTCAACACCCGCCTTAGAGAATAAAGCGCTTAGAGTATCACCGGAGGCAATAACACGCTCAAAATCAGGGGTATTGTCAATAACAGTGGTAGAATCAACAGGCTCAGAAACTTGCGGTAAAACAGTTTCAATGTCGAGAGCTACGGGAATTCGTTGTGCTGTGGGTACGACATGATTAGCATTCGGCATTAACATCGCCGCACCGATCAATAAACCACCTACAAGGAGAATATTTTTATGGGCTGAAGATAAATTCTGCAAACGAATTTGCGGAAAATTAGCCAAATTGGGTTTGCCTGTCTGCAACGCTTTCACCTTTTGTTATCGTTTTTGCGTTATATTTTTGAACCAGTCCCGCCTAGGGAAGCCCGAATTTTCCCAACTTATCCCAAAAAACCGATTATGACAAACGCTATTTTGCACTTTAACAGCACTATTTCCCAAAAACATGCGTCAGTTGGCACTTTAAATCGATTGTGCGTTCTGTATCCAGATGTTAAATAGCACAAAATAACGTCTTCAATCACAATTAAAACAATAAGTTAAATAAACAATTAATCCCTTTAACTGACACTAAGGCAAAATCACCTTGATTTCGCTCCCATGGGAGGTTTTCAACAGATCTATTCGGGTATTTATCTGCTCTTTCATCTCAGAAACATGAGATATCACGCCGATCATCCTACCCGCCGATTGCAAATCCATTAAGGTACGGATGGCAAGTTCAAGGGAGTCCTGATCTAGGCTGCCAAAACCTTCGTCGATAAATAACGTATCAAGTTTTATCCCACCGGCGTAAGCTTGCACCACGTCTGATAAACCCAGCGCCATAGATAAAGCTGCCATAAAACTCTCCCCACCACTTAAGGTTGCCACGGGACGCACTTTTGCGGTGTAAGCGTCTTCGACTTCAAGCTCAAGCCCTGATGCCTTATTTCCCTTCGCTCTGTCTTCTTTACGCAGTAATCGATAACGACCTTTACTCATCAGGTGTAATCTCTGAGTTGCTGCGAGTAAAACATCATCGAGTAATACGCTTAATACAAAACGTTGCAGAGAAATCTTGTTGCCGGTATTGCCATTGGCCACATCGGCCAAGGTGCCAATAATGGCGTATTCATCCTCAAGGGCTTTCGCTTTTTGATCGACAATACTGAGCTGTGTTTGAGTTTGTTTAAGCAAAGAGAACCGTGTATTAAGTTGGCTCCATGTAGCTTCAGCGAGATTAAGTTGTTGGTGCTTTTCTGCGAGCATGGCTTCTAGGGCATCAAGGTCGGGCACGCTGACATCACTAAGCTCAGTTCTTAGCTGATCAAGCTGTGATTGATTTAAGGCGCACTGTCGATGATAGGTTTCAATACGCTCGCCCAACGCTTGAATTTGTTCATCGGCTAATAATGCCGCCCTTAATGCATCCCTATCAGTAAAACCCGCTAAATGCAGTTGTGAGTTAAGGTCACCATCGGCCAAAGCCTGCTGCTCATCTGCGCTATAACATCGTTGTATCGCCGCCTCTAGCGCCGTTTGCGCCGCCACACAATGCTCAGATGCCTGCTTTAGTGAGTTTCTAAGAGCATGAATCTGCTCACGAGTCTTCTCAAGCTGCCGTTGATTATCATTAATCGCTTGATTTAACGCAGTAAGCGAGCGGTATTCGTCAGGGATCCGAAGCGCTTTTTCCGCTAATTGACCGGATAGACGCGCCACTTCACCTTCTTGTTGATGATACCGCTCACGCTCAAGCTCTAGTTGTTGCGTCAATGCTAACTCTTGCTGCTGCAACGCTTTGATTTGCTGCTGTAACTGCTGCAATGCTTGGGTGGCGACTTCAGCTTGTTTTGCTTGGCGTGTTAATTCCTCAAGCCGATGGACATGCGATTCAAGTGGTAACTCAACCGTATCCCCCAGCGAGGAGGCCAGTTCATTTGCCTGCGACTGCTGTGCTTCTAACTGTTTTTGTAGCCCCCGATACTCTGCCCTCGCTTTGCTGAGCTGTTCGAGTGCATTCACCTCGGCATCCTGCGCAGCTTGCAGCTGTGCGTCCGTTGGTAAATGATCATGACTGGTTGCAGGATGAGGATGCTCGATACTGCCGCAAACTGGGCAGGGTTCATCGAGTTTGAGTTCCCTCGCTAAAATGGCTGCTTGACCTTGAAACCAGTTGAGCTGTAAAGACTTATAGTCACTTAGCGCTGCCTGATGCTGCGCGCTCAGCGTCTTTCCTTGTAATCCTGCTTGTACAAGTGCCTCTTCGGTTTGTGCAACTTTGGCGCAGATTTGTTGCCATTGTTTGAACAACTCAAGTAAGTGGCGCTGTTGCTGCAAGGCTTGTGCGGTCGCGAGTTGACGCTCACTTTGCTGTTGTAATGCTGGCAATTGATTTTCATAGGTGCTGCGCTGATCAACTAAGCTTACAAGCGCCGTCTTAGTCTCTTGCCCCTGATCTTTGGTTTGTTGCAGTATCTCTTTTGCCTGCGATAAAGCTTGTTCAAGGCTAGAAAATTCTGCCAACTGCGGTACTAACGTGCTGAGTTGATTATGTTGTTGATCAAAATCGCGCAGCTGTTGTTCAAGGGGAATAAGTTCCTGCGCTTCGATCTCAGCTTTGGCAAGCGCAAGCTTTGCCGTATCGAGAGCCATTTGGGCATGGCTGCGCTGATCATTAGCAATTGTCGCTTCCTGTTCCCTCGATAACGCATTATCTAATAAGGGCTTTAGACGCTGCGCTTGCTTTGCCACATTCAGGCGAGCCGTTTGCGCTACAATATCGGCTTGCTGTTCATGAAGCAAAGTGGCTTGGGATTCCAATTCACTTAAACGGGTAAATTCAGCAAAACGTTGCTGCGCACTGTCATGCTGTTTTAACGCCTGTAGATGCGCCGCCGTGCTACGTTCTTTCGCGGCGATAGCGGCCGCCAATTCGGGTTCTATTCGACTAAATTCAGCGGCAAGCTCGTCGTCACTCGCTAGCTCAGCGGTTTGTAGAATGCCATCGCGACGCGCACGCTGCTCTTTTACTAAGCCGCGGATGTCGGCCGCCTTTGCCTTTAAGATATCTTCAATACGTTTATAGATATGGGTTTGAAATAATTGACTAAAAATTTGCTCACGCGCCTTAGAGTCGGCCATGAGTAATTCACGAAACTTCCCCTGTGGCAGCACCATAACCTGACGGAATTGTTCTACGTCTAAGCCCGTTAACGCTTCAATTTCAGCCGTTGCCTCTGAGACTTTACTGGCGACTAATAGGGTTTCAGTACCATCGGGAGCGATCTTAAACAGCTGCGCCTCGCTCTTTTGGACTGTCGAACCCTCGCCATTCTTTTTGAGTCTGTCCTGTTCGGGCACTCGGCGAATACGATAAGCAGTGTTACCCAATTTAAAACTAAAGGTCACTTCAGTAAGCAGATTATCATCGGCCATATCGCAGCGCATTTGGCTGCCTTCACGCTCATTGCCGGTGGTTTTTCCATACAACGCAAAGCAGATACCATCGAGCAGAGTCGTTTTACCCGCGCCAGTTGGCCCGTTGATCAAAAATAACGGATTATCACCAAGTTCAGTAAAATCAATGGTCTGAGTCGAAGCAAACGGGCCAAAAGCCGACATGGAAAGTTGTAGTGGCTTCATTCTGCCTGCTCCTCTTTTACGTCACGATGTGTTTCGCTGCGTTCAAGTTCGTCTCGATGAAGCTGGGTTAGGATATCCTCCATCACCGCCTGCTGCGCCGGCGTTAATTCATCCCCCGAGACTTGGGCAAAAAAGTCACGGAACATGGCCATTTCACCTTTTTTTATATGATCTCGATTGAGCACCACCGCCTGATCGCCCGCCATCAATCCGGTGCGTTCTAAATGCAGCACATTGGGATAAACACTGCGCAGTTTGCCCATGGCATCTAAAATGGCGTGTTTATCGAGCAGACGCACCATTAAATAATCCTCACGCTTGGCATCGGTTTTCCCTACGGCTAATAAATGTGCCAATTCACCTTCAATTATCCGCACATCACGTAGCGCAGTTAAGGGTAAGAGTTGGATTTGAGCGGGAGAATGAGCAGCGATATCCACTAAGGTGACAGACTTATGCTGGTGTTGCTCACTAAAGGAATATTTTAGGATTGAGCCTGAGTAGCGCACCTGTTCGCAGCCTTTGTATTGCGGACCATGTAAATGCCCTAGGGCGACATAGTCAAACTCACTAAACAGCCGTGGGGAAATTTTATCCGCGCCGCCGATACTTAATGGCCGTTCGGATTCAGACTCGCTGCCACCATCCAAAAAGCAATGGCTCACCACCACTTTAGGTAAACCTTGGCTATCATGGGAGCGGACCTGTTCTAGCAATAACGCCATCGCCTCTTCATGGCTCGATACGCTAAGGCCTTTGGCATCGGTTTCAAACACTTGGCGCACGGTAGCAGGTTCAGCGTAAGGCAGCGGATAAAAGTAAGCGTCGCCACTGGCACTGGTTAAACGAGTAGGCACTAATTCGGCCTGTAGCGGCCCAATAATATGTAAACCACTGGCAGCCATTTGTTTAGCAGCAAATCCCAAACGCTCATGGCCATCGTGATTACCAGCAATCATCAGCACTTGTATACCCAATTGGTTAATAAGGCGATTAAGCACATCATTAAGCAAAGCGACGGCACTGGCGGGTGGAATCGATCTATCGTAAATATCCCCCGCAATAATCACCGCATCAACACTGTGCTGCTGCGCCAATGCAACAATTTGATCAAGTACATAGGCCTGATCATCCAGTAATGATTGATTATGTAACTGACGGCCAATATGCCAGTCTGAGGTGTGAATAAATCGCATTATTGCTAAACCTTAATGGATGCTAAGCCAACGCTATGGCGCGGAATGCTTGTCGTTAAGTTATTTGTCAAAGCTGCTTGTCGGATAATCTCGCCCAATGACTCGCCAATAAACCCTAAAAACACTTTAAAAAATGCTAGGTTATCCTAAAAAATGCCGCTGAGTATAGTCAATACAATGGGAGTGGAGAGATTTACAGCAAAGAGGTCGAAGACTGCGCTAACAGATCACCATTAGCGCAAATAAGGTCAGTGCTCAGCTTGAAGAAAGTTGATCCGTACTAAAATCATCATCAAAACAGCTGGTATTGGCTGGCGAGCAATTTCACACTCATGGCCAGCGACATGGTCACTACTAAGGGCTTAATGATCTTTGTGCCCTTAGTGACCACTAAACGTGATCCTAAGGTTGCCCCAATGGCTTGGCCCGTTAACATCACTAAGCCGAGTAACCAAATGACTTTTCCGCCAAGAGCGAAAAAAATCAGCGAGGCAATATTGGTCGAAAAATTCAACACCTTTGCGTGAGCCGTCGCTTTGGCGAGGCCAAAACCCGCGAGGGTAACAAATGCCAACGCAAAAAAGCTGCCAGTCCCTGGACCAAAAAAGCCATCATACAAGCCCACACCTAACGCGGCAGTAAAAGCAAAGGCGGTAGGGGTTAAGACTTGGTGGCGATCATCTTCCGAAATCTTTTTCGAGAACAAGAAGTAACAACCAATGGCGAGAATTAAAAACGGCAATACTAATTCAAGAATTTTGGTATCCACTAACTGCACCAACACTGTACCTAACGCCGCACCGACAAAGGCACAAAACAGTGCGAGTTTGACAGTTTTGAGATCAACCAATCCCTTACGAACAAAGTACAAGCTCGCAAAAAAGCTGCCACCGCATGCCTGTAACTTGTTAGTGCCAAGGGCGACCGCTGGCGGTAACCCAGCCCACATTAACGCAGGAATGGTCAGTAATCCCCCACCTCCAGCAATAGAGTCGATAAAGCCCGCCACCATCGCCACGCCAAACAGTAATGCTGCAACTTGTAGAGTTAATTCAAATTCCATGATTTTTATAATTGAGTTATAGGAGCTAAGGCTTCGCATTAGACTGCGTTTGCCTTATAAATGCAAAGGAGTTATTGTCGCGCTAGTGTGAGCAAAGCTCACACTAAACCGTTGTTAAACACCTTGATTCGGATATGGATATGTTTACTAGCTTGCCACCGCTCAATGCATTACGGGCATTCGAGTCTGCTGCCCGCTTACAGAGTATGACGCTGGCGAGCAAAGAACTGCACGTCACCCATGGCGCCATCAGTAAACAAATCAGGGTATTAGAAGATTTTTTAGGTTTCGCCCTCTTTGTTAGGCTACATAAAAAAGTCGAACTCACTGACGAAGCCAAGCGTTACTTCCCCCATGTACAAGCGGCGCTGCAAACCTTATCGAGCGCCACCGCCGATTTGCGTAGCCAAGGTTCTCGGCCACAAACCTTAGCCATCAATGTATTACCAAGTTTGACCATCAACTGGTTAATCCTTCGTATGGAGCAATTTAAGTCGCGTTATCCACATCTATATGTGGATCTCTCGATAGGTGACTTTGCCGTTGACTTCAGCCAAGGGCGCTACGACATCGCCATCCGCAGTAGTACCAAGCTACCTAAGGGAGTGAATTACATCAAACTCATGGATGAAGATCTGTGCTTAGTTTGCGCGCCGTCATTGGCCCCAAAACTGAAATGTATTGAGGATATTAATCATGTCACCTTACTCAAACACACCACTCGCCCAGAACTTTGGGATTATTGGGCTGAAAAGGTAGGCTTAACACTCACGCAAGAGCAAACCTTTGGCGTGGAGCATTTTTACATGTTGAGTCAGGCAGCTGCCAGTGGCATGGGCGCGGCGTTGATCCCACGCTTTTTTATTGAAGAACAATTAGCTAATGGCAGTTTAGTCATCCCCTTTCATGCACCGTTTACCAGCCCATACGTTTATTACCTACTCACACCTAAATCCCCAAGCTTGCCGTTAAAAGTGCAAGCATTTATCGAGTGGATGCTCGACCTCTTCGCTCCTTATCGTAATGCATGCTAAAAACTAAAAACCACCCGAAGGTGGTTTTTACGTCAGTCATAGTAACCACGTTACATGGTTGCCATTGTCCAGTAATCGAGACGCTTTTGAGGATCAGCCAGTAAGTTTTTACACTCTTCTTTATATTTCCCCATCAATACCCCGAGATTACTAGAGCCACCCAAGCTTTGTATTTGACGAGCTTTGGCATCGGCAACGGCTTGGGTCACCTCGGCTTCTGACTGGTATTTCTTCGCCAGATTTTCGGCTTCAACTTTAGACGCTTTTAAGCGTTCACCCACCGCTTGCATTTGTGGGGCATTCATGGCACCAATCGCTTCAGAGCTAATTTGATAATAGGCTGCACATTCAATAGCTTCTTTAGCCAGAGCCTGTTGGGCTTCATCCGCAAACACGCTGTGGCTCATCGTCAGCATAAGACCTGCAATAGCAAAAGCTTTTAACATTGATATTGTCCTTTTTATTAGTAATTAAGAGTAAGCGACTTAAACTAAGGATTTAGCTCAAGTTCATAGGTTACAAATTGTTGATCGCGCACAAACCCAAGTGCTTCATAAAGCCCTTGGGCGCGTAAATTCTCTTTTTGGGTTTCGAGCACTAAATAACGTGCTCCTTGGCTACGAGCATAGTCTGCTGCCCGTTGTACCAGCGCCCGACCTAGCCCGACACATCGCGCATGCTGCGTGACAAATACATCATTCAGAATAAAAATCGGCGCTAAATTAAGGGATGAAAAACTGGGATATAACTGCACAAAACCCAAGCCTAAACCTTGAGGTGAGCGCGCAAAAAAAATCACCGATGACCCTTCATGCAAACGAGTTCGGATAAACAGCTCACCTGCCTCTACATCATCCTTACAGCCATAAAACTGCCGATACTCATTAAATAAAGGAGCAATATCATGACTGTGGGACTCATTAGCTTGAATGATTCTATTTGCCATCGGCTTAACCAACCTTAAGTCCATATCCATATTGACGTCTTATCAAGCTATATCTACTCATATTAGATATGCGCGATACGCATCTATCATTCCTTACACTACCAGTCGCTGTTGTAAGCGAAAGATTAAATGATGTTTCACCGTCGCCCACTCAGAATCAATAATGGAATAAACCACAGTGTCCCGAATGGTGCCATCCTTAAGAATTTTATTATTCCGTAAAACCCCATCTTGCTTGGCTCCTAAACGAGCGATGGCTTGGCGCGAAGCTTGATTGTGCCAATGGGTTCTAAACTCCACCGCAATGGCCTCAAGGGTTTCAAAGGCAAAGGTGAGTAGTAGCAATTTAGCCTCGGTATTAATACCTGTGCGCTGGGCGCGCTTAGCATACCAAGTGTAACCAATCTCTAAATGGCGGTGTTCACGCTCCCAATGGCAAATGCGCGTACAACCCACAATCTCACCAGAAACTTTGTCTCGCACCGCAAAGGGAAAACTTTCCCCACGGGATTTTTCAGCTAAGGCTTTCATTACATAAGCTTTCATCTCACTCGGCTCAGGCACACTGGTAAACCATAAACGCCACAGTTCACCATCGGTGACCGCTAAGCTAAGTGCCGCCACATGGGATAACGACAAAGGCTCTAGAACGACATATTCACCATTTAAACACGCTGAAAGATCATCATTGCCCATTATCTCGTCTCCATTAACGCGGTAAAAAGTGTGCTATTGCGCACACTTTTTACTAGCCTATCATTTATATAAAATAAAAAAACCTCTATTTTCAACATGATTATATAAATTTTATTCCGGACAATTGCTAAGTTTCTCTTAAGCTTCACCGTTGAAAATGACAGGTTAATGACTAGGTGCATACCTGTCGCGATTAAGAACATGCAAAGTGTGGCCAAAGGAGCCAGAGCCTGATGATATAAAGCCCGCCAACACATCTGTTATTTAGGCAGACAATATAACGATTAGTCCACTCGCTTGAGTAAGTGGTATAACCATCACACAGGGCTACTCACACTGTGTTTCGTTTATTTTATTAGCCGAGTACGGCAAGTAGTATCCCCGCAGCGACCGCAGAACCTAGCACGCCAGCAACGTTCGGTCCCATAGCATGCATTAATAGAAAGTTATGCTGATTAGCCTCTAATCCCACTTTATTCACTACCCTTGCAGCCATAGGCACAGCCGATACTCCTGCCGCCCCAATCAGCGGATTAACCTTACCGCCGGATAACTTACACATCAGTTTTGCCATCAACACTCCTGCGGCAGTACCTATACCAAAAGCAAGGGCACCAAGTACTAAGATCCCCAAGGTTTCTACCCGCAAAAACTGCTCGGCCGATAATTTAGAGCCGACAGCTAAGCCCAAAAAAATCGTCACGATATTAATCAGCTCGTTTTGTGCTGTTTTTGAAAGCCTATCCACCACGCCCGATTCGCGCATTAAGTTACCCAGGCAAAACATCCCTACCAGTGGCGTTGCCGCGGGTAAAAACAGAATGGTTAAGCCTAATACCATCAGCGGAAAAATAATCCGCTCCTTTTTACTGACTTCCCGTAGCTGCTCCATTTTTATCTCACGCTCCGCTTGGGTTGTGAGTAAACGCATGATCGGCGGCTGAATAATAGGCACCAACGCCATATAGGAATAAGCCGCCACAGCAATCGCTCCAAGTAATTCGGGCGCAAGCTTTGAGGCGAGGAAAATTGCTGTCGGTCCATCTGCCCCACCGATAATGGCAATGGCGGCGGCATCCTGCATAGTAAATTCAAAGCCTGGCACCAGATTTAGGGCGATAGCGCCAATTAAGGTCGCGAAGATCCCAAACTGCGCCGCCGCGCCGAGTAATAAGGTTTTTGGGTTGGCGATCAGCGCACTAAAATCTGTCAGTGCTCCGACTCCCATAAAGATCAGCAGTGGAAAAACGCCGGTTTCAATCCCCACATGATAGGCGTAGTAGAGTATTCCTCCCTCTTCGGTAAAGCCTGCGTTGGGAATATTCGCCAGCAGTGCACCAAAGCCAATAGGCAACAGCAACAAAGGCTCAAATCCACGCACGATAGCGAGGTACAACAGCAACATGCCAACGGCCATCATTAAGACCTGCCCTGCGGTAAAATGGGCTATGCCCGTTTCGGCCCAAAACGCAAGTAAACCATCCATATAGACTCCTAGGCTAAGGCCAATAATTGAGAACCCACGACAACCGAATCACCTTCTTTCACAAAGAGATGGGTAATAACACCATCCCACTGAGCGCGGATCTCTGTCTCCATTTTCATCGCCTCAAGGATGATCACCACATCGCCGGCGCAAACCTTGTCGCCAATCCCGACATGCACTTTAAAGATATTGCCCGATAGCGGCGCACTCATCTTCAGCTTAATCTCAGCGGATTGAGCCAATGGAGCACTGTTTGAATGAGAAGAAGGGGCATAATTAAGCTGCGAAGCTACCTGTCCTTGAGGTTGGATCTGACTAATTTCGCCGCCCTCGGCAACCTCAACCACATAAGTTTGCCCCTCAACCGTGACGGTATAGGTTTCAGTCTCACGCGACGTAGCTAATAACATTGGCGCAAATTCAGGGTTTGGCTCAAAGGCGGTTGGATCGTGACGGTGCTTTAAAAACTGTAAGCCAATCTGCGGGAAGAGCGCATAAATAAGTAAATCATCGTCCGAAGACTTTTCTTTACTCTCTAAGACGAGATTAATCCCTTGCCCCTTCGCCTTTGATAATAACTCCGTACGCAACTTGTCTAACTCTGGTACGAGTAAATCCGCAGGACGGCAGGTGATCGCCACCTGCCCATTAAGTACTCTTGCCTGCAACTCTGAATTCACTGGCGCTGGCGTAGCGCCATATTCGCCCCTTAACACACCTTCAGTC
Organism: Shewanella sp. Sh95; assembly: GCF_001308045.1. Classification (NCBI taxonomy): domain Bacteria; kingdom Pseudomonadati; phylum Pseudomonadota; class Gammaproteobacteria; order Alteromonadales; family Shewanellaceae; genus Shewanella; species Shewanella sp. Sh95. The sequence continues at coordinate 1,997 of NZ_LGYY01000078.1, read as the reverse complement.
TCTTTCGTTAACGATTGGTATCTTTGGCCCATCAGTACGTTGATAACCGCCTGCGAGCCGACAATTTGCGAGGTTGGCGTGACCAAAGGCAGAAAACCTAAATCTTGGCGTACCCGAGGGATCTCCTCCAGCACCGCATCTATCTTATCTAGTGCACCTTGCTCTTTGAGTTGACTCTCCATGTTTGTCAGCATGCCCCCAGGGACTTGAGCACGTAGAATACGGGAATCAATCCCCTTTAGCGCACCTTCGAATTTGGCGTATTTTTTGCGAACCTCACGAAAATAAGCGGCAATCTCCTCAAGTAATACAAGATCATAGCCTGTTGCACGTTCAGTATCTTCCACCATAGCGACTACCGTTTCAGTTGCGGTATGGCCATAGGTTTGACTCATGGAAGAAATGGCGGTATCGAGCACATCGACCCCCGCCTCAATAGCCTTTTGATAGGTCGCCGTACTCAGCCCTGTAGTCGCGTGACTATGCAGAGATAGTATGAGTTGAGTTTGTGATTTTAGGCGGCTGATAAGCTCAAAAGCTTCCATAGGCTTGAGTAAGCCCGCCATATCTTTAATACACAGCGAATGGCAGCCCATGTCCTCAAGACGCTTTGCCATATCAACCCAAGTATCAACCGAATGAACAGGGCTAGTTGTATAAGAAATTGTGCCTTGCGCGTGCCCACCGACATCACGTACCGCTTTAACTGCCATCTCTAGGTTACGCACATCATTCATCGCATCAAAGATACGGAAGATATCGACACCATTGGCATGCGCACGCTCGACAAAACGTGTCACTAAATCATCGGCATAATGGCGATAACCCAATAGATTTTGACCACGCAATAACATTTGTTGAGGCGTATTGGGCATCAACTTTTTCAGCTCGCGGATCCTGTCCCAAGGATCCTCACCTAAATAACGGATACAGGCATCGAAGGTCGCTCCGCCCCAAGACTCAAGCGACCAAAAACCGACTTTATCAAGCAAAGGTGCAATCGGAAGCATGTCATCGAGGCGTAAACGCGTCGCTAAAATAGACTGATGTGCATCCCTCAAGACGACATCGGTTAACTGTAATGGCTTAGGCGCCACAATCGAATTTACTCGGTTCATATGGCGCTCCATTATTGAGCCTGAGAACGATACTGCCGGACGGCTAAGCTGATCGCAGCCACCAATTTAGGATCTAAAGTGCTTGCGGCTCCAGTTGAGCTCGCATCATTGACCTTTAACGGTTCTACTGCTTTGTGCTCTTCACGACACCACTTAGCAACCAGATTCACAGCTAATATCAATACACTTAAAAATAAATAGACCAGCCCCATTCCCAATAACATGATGCCAACAGCGTCTAATAACTGTTGCGTTAGCTCCCCTTTCACTGCCCTACCTCCTTCGCCCTTAACCAACATTCGCGTTTTAAATTAACAACCACACAACATCTGCATTGATAACAAATTTAATCGACGAATGTAAATTGGTAAGACCAATTTACATAAAATCAGCAGCAAGTGTCTGAGGGATCCTTAGTGAACGACCGATAAAATGAATATTCGTTAATGAAACGGCAAAGCAGAGATTTTTATTGAGGAGAAATGACGGAATGAAGATACCAGCCAAGATGAAACCAAAAGCAAAAATGGGCTAACAATAAGGTTCTGACTCACCCTTAAACGAGCATACAAAGAGTCCAAGCTTTAAATTTACTGATTAGTCCTATAAGGACAAAAATCAAAGGGGTCTCAATGCACTACAGTATTTAGACCAAGTAACCATTTAAATGAATGATGCTAAAGGTGTTGGAGAATGAAGAAAACGGAGCAATGAGGGGCTCTCTGTTTATATTCCGTATGAGGCGAAAAATTATACCAATTATATTAATTATGTGATCTAATTGGTCATCAGTTTTTAATCATACAAAATATGAATAATCCCCACATCGCAGCCTTAGTAAAATCGGAGAAAAGTGCACGCAAACGTATGCGCTATCTT